>CALACF010000457.1 GCA_937890245.1 uncultured Flavobacteriales bacterium | reverse complement strand
GTATGTCGACGTGACCTTTGGCGGCGGCGGGCACAGCAGAGGCATCCTCGAAAAGCTCGGCCCCGACGGCCGCCTCTTGGCCTTTGACTGTGACCCCGACGCCGCGGCCAACGCACCTGACGACCCCCGCTTCACCCTCATCCCCGAGAACTTTCGCTACATCCGGAACTTCCTCAGGCTACACTCCGTGACCAAGGTCGACGGCATACTCGCAGACCTCGGCGTAAGCTCCCACCAGTTCGACACGGCCGTTCGCGGTTTCTCGATCCGCGAAGACGGCGACTTGGACATGCGCATGGATCCACGCCTGGTTGACGGCGCCGACACCTTGCTCGGCGGCAACGAAACGGCGCTGACCATCGTCTTGCGCAACTACGGCGAATTGCCCCGCCCGCATCTTGCAGCAAAAGCGCTCATCGCGGCGCACAGCGAAAACAGCAAGTGGAGCACCGCTCGCTTGTGTGACGTCTTGCGCCCACTGGCTCCGCGCCAAAAGGAAGCCCAATACTTGGCGCAAGCCTTCCAAGCCCTGCGAATCGCTGTTAACGATGAGCTCGGGGCACTCGAAGATTTGCTCAAAGCGAGCCTCTCGCTACTTGGGCCCGGAGGGCGATTGGCCGTCATCAGCTACCACAGTTTAGAGGACCGCATGGTCAAGCGGTTCATGCGCGCCGGCAACCTGAGCGGCGAAGTCCCCAAGGACTTGCGCGGCCAACATTTGGCCCCATTCGACAAGGTGACTGGAAAAGCACTCGCCGCAGACGATGAAGAAAAAGAGCGCAATCCCCGCGCCCGGAGCGCCCGGCTGCGCGTTGCCCAGCGAAACAATCACCAGGCAGCTGCTGAAAACACCCAAGCGATATGACTTGGTTGAGCAGAAAATCCAGAGCGGCCCGGCCCAAGAACCAGCGCGTCGCCCCAGCACAGGCTGCAGCCACCAAAAAGCGCGGCAAGGTCAAAAAGTTCAACATCCTCAAGCCCCTGCGTGATTCGCTCAGCGGTGAGTGGCTCGGCACGTGGAACAAGCGTGGGCATCTGCCCTTCTTCGCCTTTCTAGCGCTGCTGTTCGTTGCGTACATCTCGTTGGTCTATCGCTACGAATCAAACGAGCGTGCCAAGCGCGACGCCACCCGTGAATTACTCGACCTCAGCAACACCCACAAATCCCTGCTAAGCGAGTTTGAAACGCAATTGCAGCGCAGCAAACTCGACGACGAAATGGCCGATGTAGGCCTCGTTCAACCGGCCTCGCCGCCGCAAATCCTGATCGAGCAATGAAAGGCCAGGGAGACTTCAAGGCCCAGCAATCATCGCGGGCTTGGCTGATTTTTGCCATCGGCACATTCTTTGGCGTCCTGATTTTAGGCCAATTGATGTGGATCCAGATCGACCCCTCTGATCGTTGGAATGCACAACAAGGACGCCACCTGCCTCAGCCCCGGACCATCGAACCGATCCGCGGACAAATCCTCTCGGCCGACGGACATTTACTCGCTACGTCGGTACCCCAATACGCCCTCCATTGGGATCCATCGGTTGTAGCAAGCGACGACCTGGCCGCAGAAATCGACGGGCTTTGCGCAGCCCTGGGCAGCACCTTCCCCACAAAGTCAGCCAGCGACTACAAGCGGCTGCTCTCCGAGGCGATGCGAACACAAAGCAGCCGGTACGTTCCGGTCGTGGGCCGGATGACGTATGCCCAGAAAAAGCGCGTCGAGAACTTTCCTTTCATCGGCAGCTACAGTCGAAACAAGAGCGGATTCATTTTCACGGAAAAGCCACGTCGCTCGCAACCCTTTGCACCGCTTGCAAGCCGGACCATCGGCATCTTCAGAGCAAACGCAGAGCACCGCGTCGGCATCGAATCCGCCTACGACTCCGCCCTCGCAGGCCAACCCGGAATTCAACTCCAACGCCGCATCCACGGCGGGCTCTGGATTCCGGCCAGCGATGATTTCATGGTCGAACCCATATCTGGGCTCGACGTCGTGACAACAATCGACCTGCGCACCCAAGATGTGGCCACAGAATCTCTGCGCAATCAGATCCAAAAGAACAAGGCCGAGTGGGGATGTGCTGTCGTGCTCGAAGTGGCCAGCGGCGACGTCGTGGCGATCGCTAATTTCTCGCGCAACCCAGAAACCGGGCATTGCATCGAAGACTACAACCACGCCGTCGGCAAGGCAGTCGAGCCCGGCTCCACCTTCAAGCTCGCCTCGATGCTCGCCCTGCTCGAACGCGGCTCCGCCCACCCAACCGACACGCTGGAAACCGGCGACGGCAGCTTCAAACCCAGCCGAGGCTGTGGCAAGATGGAGGACTCCAGCCACGACGAGGGCGGCTACGGTGACCTGCAACTGGAAGAAGTATTCGAACGCAGTTCAAATGTCGGCACCGCCATGGCGGTCTCAGCCGCATTCGGCGACAACCCCCAACGTTGGCTCGACGCCTTGCACAACCTCGGCATCGGACAAAAGCTCGGCATCTCAATCGCAGGCGAAGGCACGCCCGCCATCCATCGCAAGGTCGGCGACGGGCGTTGGAGCGGCTGCTCGCTCACCTCCATGTCAATCGGTTACGAGGTCGAGATGACGCCTCTTCAAACAGCCGCATTCTACAACGCTATCGCAGCCGACGGCCGCTTGATTCGCCCCCGGTTCGTGCAAGCGCTCGCCTCCGGAGGAGAGACGGTCCAGACCTTTGACACGCACGTCATCAAAGAGCGGATCGCCTCGCGCGGATCCCTGGCGGCAGTGAAGAAAATGATGACCGCCGTGTGCGCGCCAGGCGGACATGGAACGGCCAGCGAGATATTCGAGAACCGCGCCTACAGCGTCGCTGGAAAAACGGGCACGGCGCGGGCTGCTGGGCCGGGCGGCTACCGCGGGCATCGCGCCTCCTTCGCGGGGTTCTTCCCTGCGGACAACCCGAAGTACACCATCGTCGTGGTGGTAAACCGCCCCGAGGGCGACTACTACGGCTCGTCAGTGGCCGCGCCGGTGTTCCGAAAAATTGCCGACCACCTGTTCAGTACCCAGCCCGAATTGCGATACGGCGGAGACGCGCCACAATTGGCAAGGGTGCCACAATTGCCCACCTCCATGGACGGGGACGCAGCTGCGCTAAAGACCGTGTACGCGGGACTTGGCATGGCTTGGAGCGATGACGCAAGCTCAAGCGACGACGGAAGCTCCGAAGCCGCATGGGTCAGCGTCAAAACTGAAACCGACCGTGTCGCACTCAACAGCCGCCAAATCGACGACGCCACCGTGATCGACGTGCGCGGCATGTCATTGCGGGATGCCGTCGCATTGCTCGAGGGCCAAGGCCTTCGTGTGAAGGTGTCGGGGCGCGGAACAGTCCGTCAGCAGTCAATCCGGGGGGGGGACCCCTTGCGTCGCGGGGTCACCATCGAATTGGAATTGAGAAGCGCGTCATGAAATCAATCAAGCAATGAAAATCCTGAAGGACATATTGTACGGCGCGCGCATCGATGATGTACACGGTTCGACGCATGTTGCAGTCGAGTCGCTGTGTTCGGATTCGCGACAGGTGCGCCCGTTTTCGTGCTTCATCGCAATCGCTGGCACGCAAGTCGACGGCCACGATTACATCGAACAAGCACTGGACGCCGGTGCCTGTGCTGTGGTCTGCGAAAACATGCCCGCCGCTGAGCTACGCAATGCCGATGTGACTTGGGTGCAGGTAAGCGACGCGCGGGAGGCCCTCGGTCATATGGCTTGCCATTTCTATGACAATCCCGCGGAGAAACTAAAAATCGTCGCGGTCACCGGAACCAACGGGAAGACCACCGTTGTAACGCTCTTGCACCAATTGCTCAGGATGCTGGATCGCAAGGTGGGATTGATCTCGACAGTAGAAAACCGAATCATAGACAAGGTCGTGCCGGCCACCCACACGACGCCTGATCCGATCGCATTGCAGGCGCTGTTTGCCCAGATGGTCGAGGCCGGATGCACGCATTGCTTCATGGAGGCCAGCTCGCATGCCATCCATCAACATCGCCTGACTGGGACGCGCTTGAACGGCGCTGTTTTCACGAATATCAGCCACGACCACCTCGATTACCACGGCAACTTCAACGCCTACATCAAGGCAAAAAAGACCCTATTTGACAAGCTGCATTACTCCGCTTTTGCCCTTGCCAATGCAGATGACCGTCACCACGACACGATGATCAGCGCCACCCGCGCGAAGAAAGTTTCCTACGGTGTATCCCAGGTGGCAGATTACAAATCTCGCGTAATCGAAGATGCGTTGAGTGGCCTGCACATGCAGATGGGCGGGCAGGATTTATATGCCAAACTCATCGGCGGATTCAACGCATCAAACCTCACGGCCTGCTATGCGGTGGCCATGGAATTGGGATTTCCAGAAATGGAGACGCTGACGCACTTGTCGCTGCTCGAAGCACCGAAAGGACGGATGCAGCGCGTGGTGTTGGGCCGGACCGAAGAGGACACCGTCCACGGCATCATCGACTACGCCCACACGCCGGATGCCCTAAGGAAGGTCTTGGAAACTTTGCGGGCGCTGCGCGGGGACCGGTCGTTCAAAATTTTATGTGTTGTGGGATGCGGCGGGGACCGCGATCGCAGCAAACGGCCGGTGATGGCAAAAGTCGCCGCAGAACTGGCCGACCACGTGGTGCTGACCTCAGACAACCCACGATCAGAATCTGCCGCAGCAATCATCGATGAGATGCGCGCAGGCCTGGATCCCATCCAGCTTAGAAAAGTCACAGCCAACGTAGATCGCCGTGAGGCCATCCGCACAGCTTGCACCCTTTCACAAGGGGGCGACATGGTTTTGGTGGCGGGCAAAGGACACGAGAAATACCAGGACATCGCAGGCGAAAAACTGCCCTTCGATGACGTCTTGGAATTGGAAAACGCATTGGCATTGAACCGCAATTAACCGAACGAGCCATGCTATTCCACCTATTTCAATACCTCGATGCAGTCTATGACTTGCCCGGCATGGGTTTGTTTCAGTACATCAGTTTCCGCGCGGCAACCGCAATGTTCCTGAGCTTGGTCGTGAGCATCGGCCTGGGACAAGCAATGATCTACAAGCTACAAAAGCTGCAGATCGGCGAGCAAGTCCGGGACCTCGGGCTCGCAGGTCAGATGGAAAAGAAGGGGACGCCGACGATGGGCGGTCTGATCATCCTATCGGCCATCCTGCTGCCAACGGTGCTGCTTGCAGACCTGACCAATATCTACGTGCAAACCATGATTGTGGTGACCGTGTTCCTTGGCGCCATCGGCTTCATTGATGACTACATCAAGGTCTTCAAGAAGAACAAGGACGGACTCGCCGGCAAGTTCAAGGTCTTCGGCCAGGTCGGTGTGAGCGCCATCGTAGCCTCCATGCTCTGGTTCAGTCCCCAGGCGCAGATTTCAGCGGGCGCGGTGACGACCATGCCGTTCTTCAAGGACAACCAATTTGATTACGCTTGGCTCGTAGAATGGGCCAGCGCAGGGGATTGGGCAGTCTACATAGTCTTTTTAATTGTCGTGATTTTCATCGTGACAGCGGTGAGCAATGGGGCCAATTTGACGGATGGCATGGACGGATTGGCCACGGGGACCAGCGCCATCATCGGGGTGACATTGGCGGTGCTCGCATATGTGTCGGGCAACACGATTTTTGCCGACTACCTCGGCGTGATGTACATCCCGCAGTCGGGCGAGCTCGTAATCTTCATCGCGGCCTTCATCGGTGCGTGCATCGGATTCCTTTGGTACAACGCCTACCCAGCCCAAGTGTTTATGGGCGACACGGGGTCGCTCGCCCTGGGCGGGATCATCGCCACGTTCGCCATCGCGATCCGCAAAGAACTGATGATCCCCGTGTTGTGCGGGATTTTCCTGATCGAGAACCTCAGCGTGATGCTGCAAGTGAGCTGGTTTCGGTACACGCGTAAGAAATACGGAGAAGGGCGCCGCATCTTTTTGATGTCGCCACTTCACCACCACTACCAAAAGAAGGGCATGCCGGAGTCAAAAATCACGGCGCGCTTCTGGATCGTTGGCATTTTGCTGGCGCTCGTCACTGTTGCTTCCTTGAAAATCCGGTGATGTCCTCAGCGATTACCATACTCGGCGCTGGAGAAAGCGGATTGGGCGCGGCGCGTCTTGCTGCTGCCTTGGGGCTGCCGTGTCGCGTGAGCGACGCCGGCGTGGTGGGCAGCGAAGTCGGCGAGCTGCTGGCGGGATTGGGCGTGGAGCTCGAGCAGGGCGGGCATGACTTGGCGCGTATTAAGTCTTGCGAATTGCTGGTCAAGAGCCCGGGCATTCCGAGCGCTGCACCCGCCGTGCGTGCTGCGTTGGAGGCAGGCTGTGAGGTGATCGGCGAAATTGAATTTGCCGCACGACACACCGACGCGGTACTCGTGGCAATCACCGGGACAAACGGCAAGACGACCACCACCGCGCTGCTGGAACATCTACTGACAGTAGGCGGGGTGGACGCTTCCGCAGCCGGGAACATCGGCCAGAGCTTTGCTGGCGCCCTCGCAACGGAGCCGCAGCGGGCGGTGTACGTTTTGGAAGTCAGCAGCTTTCAACTCGAGGACTGCACCCAATTCAAGCCACACATCGCCATCGTCACGGGCCTCTCGCCTGACCACCTCGACCGGCATGGCGACTTCGACAGCTACGCTGACGCCAAATGGCGAATCACCCAAAACCAAGGCGCGGAGGACCACCTCATCCTGCCTGAAAACGACCCCCAAATTGAGCGAATGCTCGAAAAAACGGGGACGCGTGCACAAGTGCACCGCATCAACGCATTGGCATCAATAAGCGAAGGTCAGACCGGTGCTGGATTGGCCTCAAACGACACAACACAATTCACTTTTTCACAACTACCACCCTTCACCATGAGCATCCAAGAACTCGCCCTCCAAGGCAAACACAACCTGTTCAATAGCATGGCCGCCGGCGTCGCCGCACGCGTGCTGGAAGTATCTGACCTCGATTTGCGCGAAGGCTTCAAGCATTTCAAGAGCATCGAACACCGCCTCGAGCACGTTGCAGAAGTCAATGGCATCACTTTTATCAACGATTCTAAGGCGACGAATGTCAACGCTGCTTGGTACGCGCTTGACAGCGTCAGCGGCGCAGTAATCTGGATCGTCGGCGGCGTCGACAAGGGAAACGACTACAGTTCGTTGCAGGAGCTCGTGGGCGAAAAAGTGCACACCATCGTTTGCCTCGGAAAAGACAACGCGAAGATCAAAAAGGCATTTACTGGCTGCGTTTCCCGCATCGTCGAAGTCGACACCGCTGAGGAAGCCGCGGCTTATGGCTACCGCGTGGGCGCTCCGGGTGACACCGTTTTGCTCGCGCCCGCCTGCGCCAGTTTCGACCTCTTCTCGAGCTACGAAGAGCGCGGGTCGCGCTTCAAATCTGCCGTTCGAGCGCTCTAATGAAAGGGGGCGTGGACCGCGCACAAGGAGCAGCGCCGTTGGAATCATGGAGCGACTGGGTGGCATTTGCCCGGACGCACTACGGCCGACTGCGCGCTTTTATGGCGCGACAATTTCACGGTGACCGCATATTATGGACTGTCGCCGCGCTGCTCGGCGTGGCTTCGGTGGTAACAGTTTACGCCGCGATTTCTACGTTGGCATATAAACACCACGGCGATGATTTGCAGTTTCTGATCAAGCACGTGACGCTACTTGGTATCGGTTTTTCTGCAATGTGGGCAGTGCATCGGATGAAGCCGGTGTGGTTTTCAAACGCCTCGAAAGTCGCCATGCCCGTGGTGATCGGTCTGTTGATCTTTACGATTCTGTTTGCGGGGGACCTCAATTCAGCGCGGCGTTGGATCAAGATACCTGGCATCGGCTTGAGCTTTCAAAGCTCGGATTTGGCCAAGGTGGTGCTCATCACCTGGGTGGCGCGGATGATGGTGGTCCAACAGCATTTACTTCACGATTTCCGCAAGGGCGTGCTGCCAATTTTGGGACAGATCTTGCTGGTCTGCGCGCTGATTATGTTTGCTGACTTTTCCACGGCAGTTCTATTGTTCGGGGTTTGTATGCTGGTGATGTTCATCGGCGGATTGCCTTGGCGTCAGGTGTTCAACATCGGTGGATTGGTGAGCGCACTGGGCATCTTAGGACTTGCCGCGGCGGCGTTGCTGCCTGGCATGCTGCCTCGTTTGGGCACATGGAAAGCTAGACTGCTCGGGTTTATCGGCGGCGAAGGCGGCAGCGATTCAGCCCAAATCGACTTCGCAGCTTTTGCCATCCATCGCGGTGGCCTTTTTCCCAACGGCCCCGGGACCAGTATCTCAAGAAATTTCCTCCCCCACCCCTATTCCGACATGATTTACGCCTTCATCATTGAAGAGTGGGGGGCGATCATTGGCGGGCTTGGGCTTCTCACGCTCTACCTCATTCTATTGTTTCGCAGCGTGCGGATAAGTGCGGCGAGCCGCTTGAAATTCGATGGGCTACTCGCCGTCGGGATGGGGCTGCTCATCACAAGCCAAGCCCTGATCAACATGGGCGTCGCCGTCCGCCTACTTCCTACCACAGGCCAACCCATGCCACTTGTCTCCATGGGGGGCACGTCCCTCCTGTTCACCTGCATTGCCTTGGGCATGATTTTGTCGGTGAGTCGTTTCAATGCATCAAGATGAAGGTCGTCAACATGCAACGCGTCATCATAAGTGGCGGCGGCACGGGCGGGCACATTCACCCAGCTTTGGCGCTTGCTGAAGAAATACTCCAGCGCAATCCCGACGTGGAAATTCTATTTGTCGGGGCAAACGGACGGATGGAGATGGAGCGCAACCCCGCTGCCGGGCACAAAATTATCGGGTTGCCCATCACGGGCATCGACCGCAAACTCTCTCTACGCAACCTGATCTTTCCGTGGCGGCTATTGCGCAGCGTTTTGAAGGCGCACCAAATCTTGCGCTCCTTCCGGCCCGACGTGGCCATCGGCGTTGGAGGTTTCGCATCTGGCCCGCTGCTTTGGGCGGCTGCCAAGCAAGGCATCCCTACGGTCATCCAAGAACAAAACAGCTTTCCGGGGATTACCAACCGCATGATGTCCGGCCGAGCCGATTTGATCTGCGCTGGATTTCCCGGGCTCGAGCGCTGGTTTCCCGCCGAGCGCATCGTGCAGACGGGCAATCCGTTGCGGCATTCGATTAGGGCGGGCGGTAGATCGGACGCGAACACGGATGCAAATTCAGACGAAAAAGTCGCGCGAAACCACTTTGGTCTCGAGCCCAACCGGGCCACCATTTTCGTCATGGGTGGAAGCCTCGGTGCAGTTTCAATGAACCGTGCAGTCGAAGCATTGATCACCTCGGGCGCTGCCTCACGTGGTGGATACCAAGTGCTATGGCAATGCGGAGCGCGCCATCTCGAAGCCGCCCAGGCCTTTTACGCAGCAAACGACGCCCCGATGAATGTGGCAATATGTGGCTTCATCGACCGCATGGACTTGGCCTACGCAGCAGCCGACCTGATCGTCAGCCGGGCCGGGGCTTTGGCCATCGCCGAGCTGGCCATGGTCGGCAAGCCCGCATTGCTCGTGCCCTCGCCCCATGTGACGGAAGACCACCAAACGCGCAATGCCCGATCACTCGTAGACCGCGGCGGCGCCTTCATGCTACCGGACGCGGAGGTTGTCGAGACGTTAGACGCCCGGATCACAGGACTGCTTGGCGATCATGCCGCTTGTGAAAAACTACGCTCCGGCATCTTCAAGTGCGCCCAGCCCCAGGCGGCCTCTGACATCATCGACGAGGTCGAACGTTTGCTTTCGGGGCGCAAAAGCTGAACAGATGCCGAAGTCCTCGATATACTTCATAGGCATCGGAGGGATCGGCATGAGTGCGTTGGCGCGTTGGTATGCTGCCCAAGGCTGGCGTGTGGCTGGCTACGACCGGGTGGACAGCGATTTGACACGGGCCTTGAAGGAACTGGGGATCGAAATTGGAGATGAACTTCCGGCCAATCTTGCGGAACGACCAACGGAGTGGACCGTGGTGCGAACGCCAGCAGTGGCGCTGGAGCACCCGATTTGCACGTGGTTTCTCCAGCGTGGTGTGCCCATGCTGAAGCGCAGTGAAGTGCTGGGACAATTAACCGCACAGAGGCCCACAATAGCCGTAGCCGGAACACACGGAAAGACCACCACTTCTGCCCTGCTCGCACATATCTTGATCCACGCCGGCCGGTCCTGCGACGCGTTTTTAGGCGGGCTGATCGCGCCTTTCGGTGACAGGACGGAGCCGACCAATTTGCTTTTGAGCGCTGATCGAACGCAAATGCCAAATGATGTCGGTGCTGGTGTAGATCCTGCAAGCGCGAAAGCAGATTGGACGGTTGTTGAGGCCGACGAGTTCGATCGAAGTTTTCTGACACTGTTCCCCCAAGCTGCTGTGATCACATCGGTTGATGCGGATCACATGGACATCTATGGCGACGGTGAAACCATGCTGGCTGCTTTTCGTGAATTTGGCGGTCAAGTCGACGGAGGCGGTCTGTTCATACATGAGGATGCGGCCCGAGCGATGGGCTTGGAAGGGAACGGTGTGGCAACGTATGGCTGGGAGGTGGAGCGGGAGGAGGATCACAAATGCAGCGCAGCTGGCGCAGGCCGAGGGCCGACGTTTGGTTTGGCAGACTTTGAAGTGGTCGATGGGCGGACGCACTTTAGCGTGGGGCTGCCGAGCGAGGCTGGGCTGACAGGAGGCATTCGACAGCCCATCGTGAGCCCGATGCCAGGGCGGCACAACGCGGAAAATGTGCAGGCAGCCGCGCTGTTGGCATCGTATGCCGGGGTGGAGCCTGCGGAGATTGCAGCCGCGATGGCATGCTTCCCAGGGGTGTTCAGGCGCTTCCAAGTGTACGCGCTCAAAAGCGGACACACCGTGGTGAATGACTACGCCCACCACCCCGTGGAGATACGTCGTACCGTTGAGGCGGCGAGGGAGCAGTTTCCTGGGCGGAAGCTGAGCGGAATTTTTCAGCCGCACTTGTACTCGAGGACGCGCGATTTTGCCGCAGAGTTCGGCAGGGCGTTGAGCGCGCTGGACCGATGCTGCGTCGCGCCGATATTTCCAGCGCGCGAAGTGCCCCTCAAAGGCGTGGATTCACACCTCATTCTTGAAAACATCGCGGGCATACCTGCCGAAACAAGCGATGTTTCCACCTTCTTGTCGCTCTTGGAGCCTATGTCTGAAGAGGTGATTCTGGTGCTCGGAGCCGGCGATATCGATCGCATGATTCCGGACCTGATTTCACTGTTGGAGGGCGGTTCTGAAAGATGAAGCAAGTGATCGACACCGCAAATAAAACTGCCGGAAGCCCGGAAAATGGTTCTGACCAGAAGGTCGGAAAGGCCGGCCGGGCTGCAAAGCGGGGCCGGATACAGCGGGAGCTCTTGCGCACACTGCCCCTGCTTATTCTGGCAATGGCATCCATCGGCGCAGCGGGTTCGCATGCCGGAAAAGTGAACTGCAACAGCTTCAAAATTGAAGTCCAACACGTCGAGGGCATGTACTTCACCGACGCCTCCGCAATACAGAAACTGCTGTTGCAGCGATTCGATGTCATGGGAACACCCATGCAAAAACTGCCTTTGGCCGCCATGCACGCGACCCTCTTGGAGCGGCCATCCGTGGCGCGTGCCGTTGTCGTTCCGCATCTAAGTGGAACATTGGAAATTCAAATCCAGCAGCACAAGCCAGTCGCCCGGATCATCACACCCACCGGATCGCGTTACCTCGAGAGCCAGGGCGGCACCATGCCACTGAGCACGCGGTATACCGCTGCGGTTCCGATCATTCATTGCCCTGATGCACAGTCTGCCGACTGGGCAACACCACTGCTGGACCGCATGCGTGTCGACCCTTTCTGGGACGCCATGATCGACCAGATTGCCGTGAACGCCGAGGGTGAGATAGACCTATATCCACGGGTTGGCAACCTCGTGATTCATCTCGGAGGCCCCGCCCAACACGCCACACGTCTCGACCAACAACTTCAGTATATCCAACGGTTTTACCGCGCGCAAGTCGCCACGGGAGATCTTCGGAAATTCAAGAAACTTGACCTCTCCTATACGGGTCAAATCGTAGCCCATAAATAACCCGCCCCTTCAACCCACGCCCCATGCGCACCAACTCCACACCCCAGCATTCAGATGAAATCGTTGTCGGACTCGACATCGGTACTACGAAAATCGCCTGCATCGTAGGCCAGCTGAATGAGCACGGAAAACTAGAGATTCTCGGTTACGGCAAGAGTAAATCAAACGGCGTAGCCCGGGGCATTGTGGCCAATATCGAGCAGACTGTCGAGTCGATCCAAGAAGCCGTGGCACAGGCAGAGAAATCAGCTGACGTGAAAATCGAGGTGGTCAACGTCGGCATTGCGGGCCAACACATCAACAGCCTGCAGCACCACGGGCAACTGATGCGCCCCAACGGCGAAGACGAGATTTCACGCGCTGACATCACAATGCTCATCGATGATATGCGCAAGTTGAAGATGCTGCCTGGCAACGAAATCATCCACGTACTGCCGCAGGAATTCACCATCGATGGCGAAGACGGCATCCGCGAACCAGTCGGCATGACGGGCGTGAAAATCGAAGCCGATTTCCACATCATCACTGGCCAAGTGGCCGCTGCGAAAAACATCTACCGCTGTATTCAACGTGCTGGACTATCCGTAAATGACCTCATTCTCGAGCCCATTGCATCCTCTGCAGCGGTACTCACCGATGAAGAAAAGGAGGCAGGCGTGGCCTTGGTCGACATCGGCGGCGGTACCACAGACATCGCCATATTCCACGAGGGCATCATCCGCCACACCGCGGTTATTCCATTCGGCGGCAACGCAATAACCGATGACATTCAATCCGGATGCCAATTGCTCAGGCGCCATGCGGACACCTTGAAGGCGAAATTTGGAGCGGCCATCGCTAGTGAAATGAACGAAAAGGAGATCATCGTGATCCCCGGACTACAAGGGCGCGCACCGAAGGAAATCTTGCGCAAGAACCTCGCCGAAATCATCCAAGCACGGATGGAGGAAATCATCGAGCACGTGCATTACGAAATAAAGGCGAGCGGCCAGTCATCAAAGCTCATCGGAGGTGTGGTCTTGACCGGTGGCGGAAGCCAATTGCTACATGTCCGCCAGCTATTCCAATATGTAACCGGAATGGACTGCCGCATCGGTACGCCCGATATGCATTTGGCATCGGCACCAAACAAGGCGGTCACGACACCCCTGTTCTCGACTGGCATTGGCCTTGTGAAATTGGGATTCACGAACGAAAACGAAGGGAAAGGTTCCAATAACCGTGGGGCCGATGAGCCTGACAGGGGTGGGAAGAGCCGGTTTCTGGATCGAATCAAGAAATTCTTCGAAGAGGAAACTGCGGAGTAATCGCCCAAGGATCACGACAGTATTATTCACGACAGCATTTTCACGACAGCATTATCATGGAAAATAACACGACACATAACCCAGGGCAGGCCGGTTTAAACGCGGGCCAACCAGCTCCAATGCGCTTTTCGCTCAACCGTCCCAACGGAGCCTCTATCAAGGTCATTGGCGTCGGCGGGGGTGGAAGCAACGCCGTCAATTACATGTTCGAGCAGGGCATCAACGGTGTGGACTTCATCGTCTGCAACACGGACAACCAAGCCCTCGTGGCGAGTCCTGTTCCCAACCGCATTCAACTGGGCACTACGCTCACCAACGGCCAAGGCGCAGGAAGCAACCCTGAGATCGGACAAAATGCAGCGATTGAAAACCTCGACGACGTCATGAAATGCGTAGGCGAGGGGACGAACATGGTGTTTGTAACCGCTGGAATGGGCGGCGGAACGGGCACGGGTGCTGCGCCGATCATCGCTCGCGCATGCAAGGAAGCGGGAATTCTGACCGTCGGAATCATCACGGTACCGTTTGGTTTTGAGGGTCGAAGACGTGCGGATCAGGCCGGATTGGGATTGGAAGAAATGCGGGATGCCGTGGATACATTGCTGGTGATTCGCAACGACAAATTGCGCGAACTCTTCGGCAACCTGACTGTTGGAAAGGCCTTTTCAAATGCCGATGAAGTGCTTTGCACCGCCGCCAAGGGAATCGCAGAAGTGATCACACACACGGGCGACATCAACGTGGACATGAACGACGTGAAAACAGTCATGCGCGATAGTGGCGTGGCCATCATGGGTGCTGGTCGTGCGGTGGGAGAAGGCCGGGCACTGGCCGCTGTCACCGACGCAATGGAGTCACCGCTCCTCAATGACAATGACATCACGGGCGCCCGATACGTCTTGCTTAACATCACCTATGGTTCAGAAGAAGCGTTGATGGACGAGATCACTGAGATCACTGATCACATCCAGGATTGTGCTGGCCAGGAAGCTGAAGTCATTTGGGGTTACGGCTCTGATGACAGCTTGGACACTGAGCTGTGCGTAACGGTTATTGCTACTGGCTTTGAATCAGGCAATGACGCTGAGCACGCCATTGAAGAAGAAGGAGATGTCCGAACAATGCTGGATGTAGAAGGTGGCGTAGAGGTTTCCACACCATTGGATTCACCAACAAATGGCCTTGGGACGACCGTTTTCACCGAAGATGAGGCGTGTGAAGTCGGAGCCGATATGGGTACGGCGGAAAGAGCAACCTTC
>CALACF010000456.1 GCA_937890245.1 uncultured Flavobacteriales bacterium | reverse complement strand
GCCTGCCAGATCTTCTTAAAATTGCCGAAAAACACGAACTCCGCATCGTTTCCATCGCCGACCTGATCAGCTACCGCCTCGCCCACGACACCATCATTGAGCGCACCGCCGAAGCAGACGTCGACGTTGACGGCCACAGCTTCAAGCTGATCTCGTACCGCCAGACAACCGACGAATGCGAACACATCGCGATGGTTCTCGGTGAATGGGACGCCGAAGACATTGTCCCTGTGCGGGTGCACAACAGCCCCGCTGTTTTAGACCAATTTGGCGTTTCTGGACTCGGCAAAGGAGAGGAGCTGCGCGACGCCCTTAAACGCATCATCGAAAAAGGTGCAGGCGCCGTGGTGTGCATCCGTCCCAACGCTCCTGAGCGCTCAGCAGCTGAAGCTATTTCACGCCACGCTTCCGGTCTGCGTACCACTGGCGCCGCTGGCCCAGCTGTCGACACGGGCGCTTCGGAAGAAGCCCCGATGGAGCGCGCCCGCCAAGACGACAAGGAATACGGTGTCGGCGCACAAATCTTGCGCAATCTCGGCATCCGTCGGCTTGCGCTGCTCAGCGACCGGGTTCGGATAAGCAAGGGCATGACCATGTACGGACTGGAAATAGTCGACGTACTTCCTTTGCATTGAGGCCGGTCGCATCGCTGAAACTGCAGCGATCGCGAAAACAACTGGCCAACAACTGGCCAGCAGATGGGCAACAGAAAAGGCCCCTGCACAAGCAGAGGCCTTTGTATATTTTTTTTCGCGACAGTCGCGAACGATGGTTTTGTGGTCAAATACGTTTTGGGCGTCAAACAAGACGGACCCAAAAACGAACCCGCGGACGAATCCACGGTCCACGCCGTCGATTACTTCTTGTGGCGATCGTAACGCGTGCGGAACTTGTCGATCCGGCCGGCCGTGTCAACCAAGGTCTTCTTGCCTGTGTAGTACGGGTGACTCGCAGAAGAAATCTCAACTTTAATCACAGGGTACTCGTTGCCGTCCTCCCACTTTTCGGTTTCCTCAGACTCAGCACAGCTCTTGCTGAGGAAGGTGGTTTCAGCAGTCATATCCTTGAAAATGACAGTGCGGTACGTATCGGGGTGAATTTCCTTCTTCATGGTGTTCTCAAAAACGGGGCGCAAATATACCTCAACCCCGCGCTAAACGCAAGCCCGCCTGAAAGAACATCAAAACCAAGGTTTTCAACATGTCAATAGTTTGAAACATTGGCATTTAGAACTCCGTCAATAAGGAACCATGCACATACATTTGTCACAGATTTAAGTGAGAAGGTAGGCTACGGCCTACTGAGCATCAAGTGATAATTTGGTTAAGTAGTCCCGAGGCGAAACGTCGCTCCGGGACTTTCTCGTTTTAGAGGTTTTCGCAGACCTCCTGCTGCCGATTTTTCGACACTAAGTTATGAAGGTATCCACGTCCACTTGTCGATACTCCGTCCACGGCCATGTTCACACCCCCACCCCCTATTCTAGCTTGCAGCCATGATCAAATGGTTGACCTCCGCTGCCACCGGCCTGTTTTCCACTGCTGGCGTTGCCCTGGCGCTGTTGCCCGGAGGTGTCGTGATTGATCACAACCTGCCTGCTGAGTTGCCGGAGACAGGTGTTTCCACTTTTGAAATCACGGTGCACAAGGGCGCACTCGATTATTTCGGGCGATTGCAATTCGATTTGCCCGAAGGTGTCGAACTCCATCCACTTCACACCCAAGGCGGGAGCTTCTCTACTGACAAGCAGGAACATACCGCTATAATCAGCTGGTTGAGCCTGCCCGAAGCTGATCCTTTTACCGTGCGCTTGGAGCTCGATGCTTCCGCTGCTGTGTATGCCAATTCATCAGAGCTCGCCATGTCCTGGCAGTTTGCCTTCGTCGAAAACAACGCGCGCCAATTG
Source organism: uncultured Flavobacteriales bacterium (assembly GCA_937890245.1). Classification (GTDB taxonomy): domain Bacteria; phylum Bacteroidota; class Bacteroidia; order Flavobacteriales_D; family Sanyastnellaceae; genus UBA8752. The sequence continues at coordinate 5,336 of CALACF010000456.1, read as the reverse complement.
GTGGAACTCGATCCGATTCGATTTCGCTTAGGCGGAGTGGACGCGGGAGCGCCTGACGTTGCAGCGAGAGCAGCTGACGTTGCATCTGCTGTCGAAGACGAAGTCGCCAGTTCTGACGAAGCTGTCAAAACGAGTGGACCAAGTTGTGTCCGGACCATCACTGAATTGGCATCAGGACAAGGGTTTCTTGTGCGCTTGGAAGTGAAAAGTTTGCACGTGGGCCAATTCTCGAAGCTGACAGAAACCTTGCCGCTTGGATGCGAAGCAATGCCCGCAATCACTGCCTCCTCAATCTGCACGCAGGCTGGTCAAAATCTACAATTCCTGTGGTTTGATTCACCTGTAGGAGAGCAGCTTCTCGAATATACGCTGCCCCGTTGCACATTATCCAGCATTGAGGAATTATCCGGCACATTATCATTCGTCAAGGGTGATGTTTCGCATGAAGTTCCTATCATAGAACTGGGAAAAACTGAATTAACCTCTGAGACCCTAGCTATTAATGCGCTGGTAGCCCCTGAAACCGGGGTTTCTTATCGTGTACAAATTGCCGCAGGTCATAGTGAAATGGTTACCGATTATTTCACTAGGATGTTTGACTTTGCAGCCCGAGTCACAGTGGAACAACATGAAGGCTGGTTGAAATACACCACTGGAGCGTTTGAACACTACCATGGCGCGAGGAACGAACGAAAACGTCTCACTGAGCTTCACGATTTCCGTGGACCTTTTGTAGCTGCCTATCAAGACGGCGAACGAATTACAGTGCAACATGCCCTGACCCTTACGGGCTGTGGTTGGACACAGTGAATTCTTCGTGTTGTTGAGTTGACTTGATACGATTTGATCCGCAACGGAATGAAAAGCGAAAGCAAACATATCACCCCTGCCAAAGTGCAGTCCAACAACCCCGTGATCATTGCAGGTTGGGGTACCGCAATCCGTGGATTTAGAAGTTGGTTGGAACTGGAGCGTGGCCTGAGTGCCAATTCAGTGGAAGCCTACGTCCGCGACGTGACCCGCCTACAATTCTTTGCCGCCAACATAGCCGAAGAGCCCTTCACCCCCGCCAACATTCAGGCGAAGCACGTTGAACGCTTCTTGGGCCAACTCTTTGACGAAGGTCTTTCGCGAAATAGCCAAAGCCGCATTCTTTCAGGGGTGCGCAATTTCAGCCGCTACTTGCAGGTCGAAAAAATGATTTCTGGTGATCCGCTTGAGTTGATTGACGCGCCGCGTCCGGAGCGAAAATTGCCCGACGTATTGAGCATTGAAGAGGTCGGACTCATCATCGATGCCATCGACCTCAACCGCAAAGAAGGCATTCGCAACCGGGCTATTCTGGAAACGATGTACAGCTGCGGACTGCGTGTCAGCGAAGTCGTCACTTTGCGGATCAGTATGATTGACGAAGTCGAAGGCATGGTACGGGTCTTGGGCAAGGGCAACAAGGAGCGCCTTATTCCCATCGGACAAACCGCACTCGACACGATCGCCCGATATATCGAGGAATACCGCAATTTCTTGGAGATCGAGACGGGCTACGAAGACACTTTGTTCTTGGGCCGCCGTGGCCGCGAGTTGACCCGTCAAATGGTCTTCACAATGTTTCGGCGCAACGCCATGGAAGCTGGCATCCGCAAGTCGGTAAGCCCACACACATTCAGGCACTCGTTTGCGACCCATTTGATGGAAAGTGGCGCAGATATCCGCTTGGTTCAAGAAATGCTCGGACACGCTTCGATCACCACGACCGAAGTGTACACGCACATCGACCAGCGCTACTTGCGCGACCAGATCATGCGCTTTCACCCCCGGCAGCAGTCGTAAAGGCTGGGCTCAATTTCCGTGGGCTGGACTCAAATTCCTGAGGACAAGACTCAATTTTCAGACGTGCCGTCCAGCCAGTGACTGCGCACATTGGACGCAGCCGGGATTGATTCTGGCGACCATGCAGCGACAGCTGAATTTTGAAGGCCTTCAATGGTATCGATCGCGTGCGGAGGTGGGGGCTGATGCAAGAATGCGAGGACATCCCGCCAGACCGACAGCGGATCGGCCGATTCGATCGACTGAGAAAACATCTGCTTGCTGAGCTTGTCACCCGCTCGGGTTCTGGCCAGCGGAAGGTGGCTGTAGATGGGCGCTGGCGAGCCCAATGCCTTGAACAGTTGAAGATGGCGGGGCGTCGAATCCAGCAGGTCCGCGCCGCGCACAACATGCGTAATGCCCTGGGCGATGTCGTCGACCACAACGGCAAGTTGGTATGCCCAATAGCCGTCTGCGCGGCGAAGAACGAAGTCACCAATAGATGGGTCGTTGGTCAGAAATCGGGTCGAGTGTTGGTCTGTAGGAATGGTGCTCCCCTTCGAGCGACAGTTGCCCGGGTAGATGGGGTATTCAGCCAATTCGCGTCGGGTGCAGGTGCAGTGAAAGGCGCAGCCCGAGGAAAGTAAATGGGACAGGGCATCGGCGTAGGCCTCACTGCGTCCGCTCTGATACATCAGCGGCTCATCGGAGTGGAGGCCGAGCTGGGCGAGCGTTGCCAATATGTTGACGGCCGAACCGGGTACTTCGCGCGGCGGATCAAGGTCTTCCACGCGCACCAGCCAACGGCCGCCCGCAGATCGAGCGGCGAGCCAGGAAGCCACGGCGGCCACGGCGCTGCCAAAGTGCAGAGCGCCGGTGGGCGATGGGGCGAAGCGCCCGACGTAGTTACTGGGACTGGGCGCGGGGCGCGGCATCAGTCGCGCACCAGCTTGCGGTACTTGATGCGCTTGGGGCCTGATGTGCCGAGGCGCTCACGGCGATTCTTCTCGTATTCGGAGTAGCTTCCTTCGAACCACACGACTTGAGAGTCGCCTTCGAAGGCGAGGATGTGCGTGCAAATGCGGTCGAGGAACCAGCGGTCGTGCGAGATGACGACGGCGCAGCCGGCAAAGCTCATAATACCCTCCTCGAGCGCACGGAGGGTGGCGACGTCGATGTCGTTTGTTGGCTCGTCGAGCAGGAGGACGTTTGCCTCGGTTTTGAGGGTCATTGCCAAATGAAGGCGGTTGCGCTCACCACCGGAGAGGACGCCACATTTCTTCTGTTGGTCAGAACCATTGAAGTTGAACTTGGAAACGTAGGCGCGGCTGTTGACCAGGGCGCCGCCTATGTCGAGTTGGTCGTTGCCCTCAGAAATCACTTCCCAAACCGTTTTTTCGGGATCAATTTCGGCGTGGGTCTGGTCGACGTAGCCAATTTCTACGGATTCGCCGATGTCAAACGTTCCAGCATCTGGCTGCTCCTCGCCCATGACCATGCGGAAAAGTGTGGTTTTACCAGCACCGTTTGGTCCGATGATACCGACGATTCCAGCAGGTGGAAGCGAGAAGGTCAAGTCGTCCATCAAGAGCTTGTCGCCAAATGCTTTCTGGACGCCGTTGACCTCGATAACCTTGTTGCCCAATCGGGGACCGTTCGGAATGGGAATTTCCAAGCGGGCCTGCTTTTCTGATGTACCCTCAGCGAGCATAGATTCGTAGTTGCTGATCCTGGCTTTGTTCTTGGCGCGTCGACCCTTGGGGCTTTGGCGTACCCAGTCCAATTCTCGTTCGAGCTCCTTGCGACGGCGGCTCTCATGCTTTTCTTCGAGTGCCATTTTCGCAGTCTTCTGCTCGAGCCACTCGGCGTAATTTCCCTTCCAAGGAATGCCTTCCCCCCGGTCAAGCTCCAAAATCCAGCCGGCCACGTTATCGAGGAAATAGCGATCGTGCGTCACGCAAATCACTGTGCCCTTGTAGCGCTCTAAATGCTGCTCAAGCCAATCAATCGTCTCCGCGTCCAAGTGGTTGGTCGGCTCGTCGAGCAACAGCACATCGGGTTGCAGCAACAGCAGGCGACACAGGGCTACCCGGCGACGTTCACCTCCCGAAAGCTCGGCAATCAATTGGTCGTCCGGTGGACAGCGCAAGGCGTCCATCGCGATGCTAAGCTTCGTGTCGAGCTCCCACGCGTCTAACGCGTCAATGCGGTCCTGTACTTGGGCCTGGCGGTCACACAAGGCCTGCATCTTGTCCGGATCATTGAGGATTTCCTCGTCCATAAACTTTGCGTTGATCTCCTCAAATTCCTTGAGAACCCCTACTGTTTCCGCCGTGCCTTCTTCGACAATTTGCCGGACTGTTTTGGTCTCATCGAGCTTGGGCTCCTGCGACAAATAGCCAACCGTGTACCCGTCAACCCACACAACATCACCTTGATAGGCTTCGTCGAGCCCGGCGATGATCTTCATAACCGTCGTTTTTCCCGAGCCGTTGGCTCCAATGATGCCAATCTTAGCACCGTAGTAGAATGAGAGATAGATATCCTTCAGGATGTGCTTTCCGGTGGGCGTGGTCTTGTTGACCTTTACCATCGAAAAAATGACTTTCTTATCGTCTGACATGCTTGTGTTTTAAGGTTATGCGGTCCTGGGAGCGGTGCGCAAGATAAGTTCTGTTACTTCAGGAGGCATGCCAATTCTGCCCGGCACACCCAAGTATCCAAAACCTCGGTTTACGTAAAGTTGTTGTTTTCCGACCCTATACAGGCCGCCCCAATAGCGATAGGTTAATCGGCTGGGCGAGAACTTGATACCCAGTGACGCAATCTCGAGTCCCATCTGCATCCCGTGGGTGTGACCACTGAGCGTCAAATCCACGGGTGCCTTCTCGCCCATCACTTTTTCTTCCCAATGTGTCGGGTCGTGGGACATAAGTACCGTGGGGCGTGAAGGATCGGCACCTTCCAAGGCCGCGTCCAAGTCACCGGCCCTGCGGAAGTGCCGGCCCCAATTTTCGACACCGACCAACGTAAACTTCTCGCCACCGCGCTCAATTTCAACGTGCCGATTCAGTAGCAGGTCGAATCCCATGGAGGTGTATTTCTGGCGCACGTCCCGTCCAATATTGACCTTTTCCTCATCGGTAAACTCGCCATAATCCCCATAATCATGGTTGCCCAGCACCGCGAATTTTCCGTGGCGGCCGCTGAGCGTCTTGAAGGACTCAATCCACGGGTCGGCCTCATCTGCGTGCACGTTCACCAAGTCGCCGGTCAAGCAAAGCAGGTCCGGGTCCAAATCACGCACCAACTGCAGCCCAGCCTCAACGTGCTCGTTGTACCCTAGGAAACTGCCCAGATGCATGTCGCTGATTTGTACAATCTTGAATCCGTCAAGCCCCGGCGGCAATCCCTCGATCGGGACTTCTACCCTGCGCGTGGTAAAGTTGTAACGTCCGCGCAACATGCCGTAAGCAAAGCTCGCAAACATCGCACCGGCCACCCCTTGGCCCACCGTTGTAATAAAT
>CALACF010000455.1 GCA_937890245.1 uncultured Flavobacteriales bacterium | reverse complement strand
GCTTTCGTGCTCTGTCTCTCAGGGATGGCCTTTGCCGGACTGGCAATTGCGATGGTTCTGCTCTTGATCAACAGAGGATTTTTCAGGCACCTGATCCTCGGTGCGGTGCCCTTGTTTTTTCTGCTCCGTTTCGTTCTGCTATCCACCCCTGAATTCAAGGACCGATTTGAGGGTATGACTTCGTTGATCGGGGGAGAAAAAATGGAAATTGGGGTAACCCACGGCTCGAGCATCGTACTGTATATGCATGCACGCATCGCCTGGATGAACTTCAGCGAGCGCCCCTTTTTCGGAACCGGGCTGGGCTCCCATGAAGTTGCTACCCAGCGGTATGTCAGCGCGGTGATCGGAGAAGAATGGAACCCCTACCGAGACCAGAACGCAAAGGATGCCAACTCCATGTTGCTGCGGCTGCTCTCTGAAACCGGCATGTACGGCGCGGGCATCATGCTGTGGCTGCTCTTCTTCCGCTACGTCCCCAGGCACCGTAGCTCCACCGACTACCATTGGCTCATTTCATCGGCTTTTGCCGTTGCAATCCTGCTCAACCTCATCCGCCAGGGCAATTACATTCTCAATGGATTCCCGTTCTTTCTCTGGGGGTATTACATTGTTTGGAGCGACAACAGGCGCTTGTTGATGGAGCGGCGCGAGACGATTGCGCAAGAAAATATTGCCCGGAAGAAACTTGAGCGCACCCAATGAAAGTCGCAGTACTGCACACCGAATTGGCAGGCTACACGCTTGCTTGCCTGGACGCCTTGAGCCAGCGATGCGAAGAAGTTCACGTCGTCTATTGGCCCGTTCAGGACGAGGCCCCCTTCGATTTATCCCGCGCTTCTTCATGCCAATTGTACCCGCGCCATCAAGTCGATCTAACGCCCTGGCTGCGCGACTTGGCGCCCGACGTGGTGTTGATGAGCGGATGGGCGGACCGGGGCTATGTGAAAGCCGTGCGGAATTTTCGAAGAAGCGAGGAGGTCGGGTCGTGGAGCTCGGGCGATCCAAGCAAGTCGCGGGCGGCCATCGCGCTCTGCCTGGACAACCACTGGAAGGGCAGCCTGCGACAACGACTCGGAGCACGGGTCATGCGCTGGCGATTGCGGCCCGCGCTTGACTGGGCGTGGGTTCCTGGTGCGCCCCAACTCGAGTTCGCCAGGCGCCTGGGATTTTCAACTGATCGCATTCGCAAGGGCTACTACGTGGCAGATGTCGATCGCTTTCGAGGCGTTGCAGTGGGCCACGTGGCGGGTCCACGAAATCGACTGATCTACATCGGACGCTACATCCCAGTCAAGGGCTTGAACGCTTTGTGGGATGCCTTCGAGGCCTTTGCAGCCGATCGGCCGGAATGGTCACTTCATTGTTTTGGGACGGGGAGCGAATGGGCCGGGCGCAGGCTGCATCCACAAATCGTCCACCATGGATTTGTGCAGCCCGAAGACTTGAGGGGCCATCTGTCTGGGGCGGCGGCTTTCGTGATGCCAAGTGAGCGCGAACCTTGGGGGGTCGTGCTGCACGAAATGGCCGCTGCCGGGCTGCCCTTGCTTGCCAGCGATGCCGTGGGGGCTGCAGGCCAATTCGTCGAGCAGGGCATCAACGGATGGACTTTCAAGGCGGGCCAAGTCCAGGAAATCAAGGGCTGCATGGAACGGCTGGCAGAACGCGCCGAGGACGCAGGGGCGTGGGCCGACATGTCGGAGCGCTCAGTACAATTGGCATCAGGGCTAACTCCATCGGGCTGGGCAGAAGTGGTCTACGGCTTTGGATCGAAATCGGGCGGCGACTCGTCATCCTGAACGAACTTCCCGGCATGTGTGGCATCAGTGGATTTTATGGCAGTGCGACGGCGGGTGATGTGGCCGTTGTTGAGCGGATGGGCGATGCGATGGGGCACCGCGGCCCCGATCACAAAGGGCTGTGGAGCGATGAACGCTACGTGGTGCTGGGCCATCGGCGGCTAGCGATTGTCGATTTGACAGCGGCTGGGCAGCAGCCCATGGTGAGCAACTGCGGGCGTTACACCTTGGTATTCAACGGCGAAATTTACAATCACCGCGCCTTGAAAGCCGAGCTTATAGATGGCGGGCTTGCACATGCAGGTCAATTCCCAGGAGATTCAGACACAGCAGTCGTCCTCGCTGCACTTCAGATATGGGGCACCGAGGCGTTGGCCCGTTTCAATGGCATGTTTTCGCTGGGGTTTTGGGACACCCAAGAGCACGTGTTGCTATTGGCCCGCGACCGGATGGGCATCAAGCCATTGTACGTTTCGCACGGCGAAGACGGGCTGCTCTTTGCCTCGGAAATGCGGGCAATGCTGGCGAGCGGCCGGGTGGAGAGGAAACTTGCCGCTGGCGCACTTGCCCAATTCTTTCGCTATCAAACCATCCATCCGCCCGCCACATTGATCGACGGTGTCGAGATGCTGCCTGCTGGCAGTTGGCTTCGTGCAGATGACAGTGGCATCACCACCGAGCGTTGGTGGTCTCCCCAGGCCTGCAAAACCAACCGGGCGTCTGACCGGTCTGGCTGGGCTGAAAAGATCCGCAACACGTTGGCAGATGCTGTGGGCGCACGCATGGAGGCCGACGTCCCATTGGGCGCCTTCCTCAGTGGCGGCATTGACTCGAGCGCAATCGTCGGTTTGATGGCCGAACAGAGCAAGTCCAGGATTGCCACATTCAACGTCGCCCTTCGCAGCCATGGCGCACTCGACGAAAGCCAACACGCCCGAAAAATAGCCCGCCGATTCGGAACGGATCACCACGAAATCACGCTCGACGAAGGCGACTTTACACGCGAGATTGAAGAGGCGCTCGAAGCAACCGACCACCCCACGGGCGATGGGCCCAATGCCTTCGTCGTATCGGGCGCCACCAAGCGCGCCGGCATCACGGTAGCGCTCAGCGGATTGGGCGGAGACGAGTTGTTCGCTGGATACCCCGTCTTCAAGCGATCCGTCGATTTGCTGGACAAGCGCTGGCTCGAGTCGTGGCCCAAGCCATTGCGCCGCGCCGCCGGCATGGCATACAGGGTGGCGCGCCCCGGGCCCGCCGCTGACAAACTGGCCGCGCTTCTAGCTTCAGACCGATTCCAATTCCCCCACTCCTACCCGCTGATGCGTCGCATGATGCTCGACCCCATGGTCGGATCTCTTCTAGACCCGCAAGCCCTGAAGGAGCGGCCCGATGCGGTAGCTCAGCTTTGCGACGACTTATTCGAGTCCGCTGAAGTCCGAGCGCTTCCGTTGCTTTCTCGCGTAAGCATCGCGGAGCTAGCGGCTTATACCGAGCCCATTTTACTTCGCGACGCAGACCAAATGTCGATGGCC
>CALACF010000454.1 GCA_937890245.1 uncultured Flavobacteriales bacterium | reverse complement strand
ATCGGAGATTCTTAGGACCGGCGCCGGCGACGGCGAGCGGGAGCGCTTCGTTCAGTGGGCGGGGGTGGGTTATGCGAGATGGGAGCCTCGATCATTGGTGGTTCGATCGCGCCATCGATCACGCCCAGCGCGAGAACCTGAGCATCGCCCAGAGTGAATTGTCCCTCAACCTCGGTGGGCTCGACATTTCCGACGCCAAAGGCGCGCGCCTTCCCTCGCTAAACGCAAGCTCATCGCACGGCTACAACTGGGGACAGCGCGTTGACCCCTTCACCAACACCTTTGCTTCTGCGCGGATTCGCAGCAACAGCTTAAGCCTCGGTTCAAATGTTTCGCTCTACAACGGGCGGGCCGCCCAGCTCGGGATTGACAGGGCTGAAGAGGCATTTATCGGAGCGCGAGAAGATCTTGAAGCCGCGCGCAACAACGTCGCCATGCAAGTGGCCTCAGCTTTCTTGGGCGTGCTCTTTTCTCAGGACCAGCTCGAAATTGCACGCTCAAACAAAGCGAGCACAGCGGAGCAAGTCGAGCGTGTCTTGCGCCTTGTCAACGCGGGAGCTGCGGCTGAGGGCGATCTGCTCGACATCCGCGCACAACTCGCCGGCGACCAGTCAAACATCGTATCCGCTCAAGGCCAATTCGATATCGCACGACTCGGCCTCGCCCAGGTTTTGCGACTCGAAGGTTCTGCCGCCGAAAGCATCACCGTCGAGCGGCCAGATTTGAGCCTATTCCGTGGCGCAGTGGAAATGCCCCGCCGGGATATTTTGCTCGCCTCGGCCCTGGAGAGTTTCCCCGAAATCAAATCGGCCGAGTCGGGCGTCCGGACAAGCGAAATCGACCACGCCCTCGCCAAATCTCAGGCCCAACCCTCCCTCTCGGCCAGCTGGAGTTACGGAACCGGCTTCTCTGGCGCGGCCAAGGACCCTGTAGGTGACCCGAGCCTAGAAATCTACCCCATTGGCTACCTGCCTTCAACCGAAGAACTCGTGATGACAGTCGCCCAAACGTACAGCGAGTTCAGCGTTCGACCCTTTAGCAACCAGTTTGAAGAGAACCTCAACCAGAGCGTCTTTTTCTCGCTGAGCATTCCCATCTTCAACGGACACCGGGTACGCAATGGCGTGAAACGGGCGGAAATTTCGATGGACCGGGCTGAATTGGCATTGGAAAGCACCCGACAAATTTTGACCCAAAGTGTCGAGGCGGCGCACAGCGACGCGCGGATTTCACGGGAGGCGTGGATGGCCAGTGAGGACGCGCACAATGCTGCCCAGCGCGCATTTGAGTACGCTGAGCTTCGGTATGAGCAAGGGGCTTCGAACCAGGTCGATTTCACGCAGGCGCGAAACCGCCGGGACAACGCCAAGATGGAAGCCCTACGCAAACAGTACGATATGATCTTCAAATTGGCGATCTTGGACTACTACGGCGGGCGAAGCATCCGATTGGACCGGGCGATTGGCCAGTAAATCCACGAAGAAATCAAGACGACATCAAGACGACATGAAGCGGAAATATCTTTGGATCGGCGGCGGATTGGTCGCTCTCATTGGGGCGGCGGCAGTCTTTGGAGGCGGTCCCGAACCCACCCAAGTGGAGACACAAAAAGTAGTGCGGCGGACCATTACCGAGACGGTCATCGCCTCGGGGCGCATCCAGCCCGAGGTGGAGGTGAAGATTTCTGCCGAAGTGAGCGGCCAACTGATCGCCTTGCCCGTACGCGAGGGCGATGTAGTGGAAGCCGGCGACTTGCTCGCACAGATCAACCCAGATATTTACGAGTCCCGCCTCAGCCAAGCCCAAGCCGCACTGAACAACGCCCAGGCCTCAGCTGCCACGGCAAGCGCTCGCTTCATTCAGGCACAAGCTGCCTGGGGTGCAGCTGAACTCGCTTGGACGCGTAGCCAAGCCCTCTTCGCACAAGGCGTGCTGAGCCGTGCAGACTTCGAGCAATCCGAGGTTTCCCACCAGTCGGCAAAGGCCGATCTCGAAGCGTCACAGCAATCTGTGCGCTCCGCAGAGTTCACCATCCGCAGCGCACGTGCTACCGTTGGAGAGTCCAGCGACAACCTCGACCGGACTGTATTGCGCGCCCCGCAAAACGGCGTCGTCACCGCCCTGACCAAGGAAATCGGCGAAGGCGTCCAAGGCATCGGATCGTTTCAAGGCGAGGTCATCATGCGCGTTTCAGACCTGACCGCGATGGAAGTCGACGTGGAGGTGAACGAGAGCGACATCGTGAAAGTCAGCCTGGGCGATACGGCAAGCATTGAAGTGGATGCGTACATAGACCAATCCTTCTTGGGCATCGTCACTGAGATTGGCAACACGGCCCTCAACGGAGCCGGCAGCACGAATCTCTCGCTGAACGACGTCACCAACTTCAGCGTCAAGGTGCGCGTTCTGCCCCAAGACCTATCGACCATCGAAGCGGGTGAGGCCGCCGCCATCTTCCGGCCCGGCATGTCCGCCACAGTCGAGATACGCACGAAAACGCTGTACGACATCCCAGCCGTCCCCATCCAAGCGGTCACCACCCGCAACGACACGGCGAAGTCGGCCTTGGGCGCCTCGGCATCCAACCTCGTACAGCTCGTGGTCTTTGCCCTGGGCGAAGATGGTAATGTCGAGCGGGTCAGCGTCAAAACAGGCATCCAGGACAACCACTTCATCGCGCTCAAGGAAGGGCCCGCCCCCGGCACGTTGCTGGTGACCGGCCCGTATGAGACGCTCAGCCGCAAACTCGAAGACGGCGATGCCGTCGAAGTAAAGGGCGGCGATGACGATGGCAACGACGATGGCGAGGATTCTCTGCATTGAAACGTCCACGCTCAATTGCAGCGCGGCCTTGGTTGAATGCGGGGGCGATTCCGTTGAGCCGAACGCTCGCGTAATCGCGCTGGACGAAGCGGCCACCGAAAACTACAGCCACGCAGAAAAACTGCACGTAATGATCGACGGGCTGGTCCGCGACGCTGGGCTTTCGCCGAGCGATTTAGACGCCATTGCGATCGGTTCAGGACCGGGGTCCTTCACGGGTTTGCGCATTGGTGCGGCTGCAGCAAAGGGAATGTGCTGTGCACTTGGTATTCCCCTGATCGCCGTTTCCACGCTTGAGCTCTTGGTCTTGCAAGGGCGCGATCGACATCCTGAGGCCCGCCACATAGTGCCCGCCCTCGACGCGCGGCGCATGGAAATATACACGTTTGACAGTGATGGAGCGCCCGTGGCCACAGTGGTCGACTCCAACTTCATGGCCGATCTCGAAGGTCGCGTGGTCTTGATTGGGGACGGCGCTATGAAATGCCAAGACGTGCTTGCGGAGGCGGGCGCGTGGACGTTTGACGACAGCTTTCCATCGGCCGCCGCCTTGTGCGTTCCCGCGACAGCGCGTTTTACAGCCGGAAAATTCGAGGACCTCGCTACATTTGAGCCCGGCTACCTGAAGGCCTTCGTCGCAGGTCGGCCCAAAGACCCATTGGGATTGAGAAATGAATAAAATCGCGCATGCACCCAGAAAATGGCCCAGCCGGCTCGTACTTGTCGCGGCGGCTATCGCCATGATTTCAGGAGCGGAAAGTTGCAAGGAGCCCGTCGGCGTGATCCCGTATGTGGAGGTCAACGTCGATTTGAACACCCTGCTGCCCGCTTACAACAGCCTGCAGTTTCCTGGAAATTGGGTGTATGTCAGTGGCGGCAGCCGCGGGCTGATCGTCTATCGGTATACACTGGATGAATTCGTCGTTTTCGATCGGCACAGCCCCTACGACGTAGGCGCTGCATGCCAATGCAAAGTGCTTTCAGATGGCTACACCATCGAAGACCCCTGCTCGGATTCGCAGTGGTATATCTTCGACGGGTCGATCATTGCAGGGCCGACCACGGCCCCACTTGAGCGCTACAACACGAACTGGATTTCTCCTGTGTTGAGCATCACGAACTGATCGCGGGCTGATTGCGGGCTGATTGCGGGCTCAGTAACGGTACGCTTCGCCCTTGTACGGGCCCTCGACTGGAACGCCGATGTAATCGGCTTGCTCCTGGCTGAGCACTTCAAGTACCACACCCACTTTTTCTAAGTGCAAGCGCGCGACTTCTTCGTCGAGTTGCTTGGGCAAGGTGTAGACTTCGTTGTCGTAATTGTCGCTGTGCAGCCAAAGCTCGAGTTGAGCGAGTACTTGGTTGGTGAAGCTGTTGCTCATCACGAACGACGGGTGGCCCGTTGCGCAGCCGAGGTTAACCAAACGGCCTTCTGCCAGGAGGATGATGTCCTTTCCGTTGATCGTGTATTGGTCAACTTGGGGCTTGATCTCGTCTTTTGACTTGCCGTGATTGGCATCGAGCCAAGCCACATCAATTTCGTTGTCAAAGTGGCCAATGTTGCACACGATGACCTTGTCCTTCATCGCCTCGAAATGGGCGCCAGTGATGATGTCCTTGTTACCAGTGGCCGTGACCACGATGTCAGCTTCAGCGACGGCGTCGATCATTTTCTTCACCTCGAAGCCCTCCATGGCCGCTTGCAGGGCGCAGATAGGATCGATTTCTGAGACAATCACGCGGCAACCTGCATTGCGAAGAGACTCAGCCGAGCCCTTGCCCACGTCACCAAATCCAGCGACAGCGGCAATCTTTCCAGCCATCATAACGTCGGTGGCGCGGCGGATGGCGTCGACCAATGACTCGCGGCAACCGTACTTGTTGTCGAACTTGCTCTTGGTCACCGAATCATTCACGTTGATCGCGGGCATTGTCAGGGTGCCATTGCGCTGGCGGTCATACAAGCGCAGCACGCCTGTTGTCGTCTCCTCTGAAATGCCCTTGATGCCTGCGGCAATTTCTGGATGGTCGTCCAAAACGATGTTGGTCAAATCACCGCCATCGTCCAAGATCAAATTGAGCGGCTTGCGGTCCTCCCCGAAAAAGAGGGTCTGCTTCACGCACCATTCGTACTCCTCCTCGGTCAAACCCTTCCAAGCGTAAACAGGTACACCCGTGACGGCAATGGCAGCGGCGGCGTGGTCCTGCGTAGAAAAAATATTGCAAGACGACCACTGCACATCGGCACCGAGCTCCACGAGCGTCTCAATCAAAACCGCGGTCTGGATGGTCATATGCAAACAACCCGCAATCCGAGCGCCCTTCAGTGGCTTATCCTTGCCGTGGCGCTCGCGCAACGCCATCAAACCCGGCATTTCAGCTTCGGCGAGGCGGATTTCCTTGCGGCCCCAATCGGCCAAATTAATATCCTTGACCTTGTATGGAAGGATGGTATCGGTGTTCGTAACAGACATGAGGTGTTAATTGCGGTGCAAAGGTACGCGATGGCTTCGACCCACATTCAAACGCTTTTATCCACGCCTGTAAAGGTTGCAATCCGCGCTTTTCGGGCAGATGATGCCAATTCTCTGACGGGCCCATGGGCGGCCTATTGTGACGAAGCGCTCGAAAAAAGGGCAGTTGAGCGCGCCGGCGTCTCGAAGCTCTTAATCGAATTGGGAGCCCCCTCGCCGCCGTCGCGCGACGTCAATCGCAGGCCCGTCGTCAAAGACTGGGCGTACACCTCCATTTCCCACACCGAAGGTTGGGCTGCAGTCGCCCATGGAGATCGGCCCCTCGGCATCGACATCGAACGCCCGCGCGAGCAACTCATTCGGGTCGGGCGCCGGGTGATTTCAGCTGATGAAGCCCTCGACTGGCTGGCCAGTGACCAGGATCTGGCCGGCCTCACCCGGCTTTGGGCAGCCAAAGAAGCCGTGTACAAGCGCTTCGGATCGGGC
>CALACF010000453.1 GCA_937890245.1 uncultured Flavobacteriales bacterium | reverse complement strand
GCTGCCGACCAGGCTGCTGCCCAAGCTCGTGCTGAGCTGAATGCGTTGGGATTCGCCACCTGAAAGGGTGGAAGAGGCACGTGAAAGGGTCAGATATCCGAGCCCCACATCGAGCAAATACTGCACCCGAAACGTGATTTCATCGAGCAAGCGTCTGGCCACCGCCACCTGCGAATCGCTCAACTCTTTTTGGATGTCCACCATCACCAAGGCCAATCCATCGAGGGGCAGCTGCACCAACTCGGGCAAGCTGCGCCCGGCAATCTTCACGTATTGCGCCTCTTTACGGAGCCGTGTTCCATGGCAGTCTTGACAAGGAGTGCGCCCCCTGAACCGCGAGAGCATCACCCGATTCTGGATCTTGTAGCCCTTTGCTTCGAGGCGCTTGAAAAAGGCATGAATGCCCTTGAACCATTTGTTCCCATCCCAAATCAGCTGCTGCTGCGCACGGGTCAACTCACCATACGGCGTGTGCACAGGAAAGTCAAATTCGTGGGCGTGCTCAATCAGGGCGTCTTTCCATCTTCGGACCTTGTCTCCGCGCCAAGGCGCCACCGCATCGTCGTACACCGATCGATTCTGCTGGGGCACCACGAGCCCCTCACTGATCCCAATCACGTGGCCAAAGCCCTCGCATTTATGGCAGGCACCCGCCGGATTATTGAAGCTGAACAAATTCGGCGTGGGCTCAATAAACGTGCGCCCATCCAGCTCAAATCTTGCACTAAAGTCGTGGAGCGTCCCGCTGGGGTGTTCCACCAAACTACAGCGGCCCGCTCCTTCAAATAATGCGGTCTCAACGGAGTCGCCCAGCCGCCCCCAAAAGTTCTCGCCGCGCTCCCCGCCATCTTCAAGCGCGCCCTCTGGCCGCTCCAACCGGTCGAGTACGAGCATCAGCCCGCTCAGCCCGCTCAGCCCACTCAGCTCGCCCGGTTCAACGCTCCCAGCTTCATTGAGCGTCTCGCCCGCCACCAGATCGGCAATCCTCAGCACTTCGCCGTCGCGCCATAAGCGGACCAGCCCTTGCTGCTGCCAAACGCCGAGCTGTACGGCCAGGGTTCTTCCTTCGGGCAATGTCACGGGGGCGCAGACCAGGAATTTTACGCCGGGCGCCCAGTGGGAAACGTGTTCAACCACATCTCGTACCCGATGGCGCACCACGCGCTCGCCAGATTCGGGCGAATACGTCACGCCAACACGCGCGAAAAGCAGTTTGAAGTGGTCGTAGATCTCTGTCGCTGTACCCACGGTTGATCGGCTGCTGCGCGAGCTGACCCGCTGTTCAACCGCGATCGCAGGAGAGAGGTTGTCGATGCGGTCCACGAGCGGCTTCTCGAGCTTGCCTGCGAATTGTCGGACATATGCAGACAGGCTTTCCACGTAGCGCCGCCGCCCTTCTGTATATAAGGTGTCAAACGCCAGGGATGATTTGCCCGACCCGCTCAAGCCCGTTACAACGGACATTTTTTCGTGGGGGAAATCGACGTCTACTCCGCGGAGGTTGTGCTGTCGGGCGCCTCGAATGCGTATTGAATTGGCATGTGGATCGGTGGATGACATCGAGAGGGGAAGTTCGTGCATCACAACGGGATTAACAGCAATTGGCGGGTGGCAATGGCGATGGAACGAGAAGTTTTCCTTATCTTCATCAAGTCGAACAAATTCAACTGCGATAGAAACACACTACTCCAACTGATTTTTCCCGCAACCTACAGCGTCCAAGTTTGGCCGTTGGCATGTTGCACAATCTGAGTAGTGATGAATACGCACACGAACCAGCGCTCGAGCGCCCCCACCGTTTCTGATCAAGCCTTGATCACCCGTTTCCTCACCGGTGACAATCCGGCCTTCGAAATCCTTTTTAGTCGCCACCGCGACCGCATCTTCACCAAGATTTTCTTGTTGGTCCGCGACCGCGATGTGGCCAACGACCTTTTTCAAGACGTCTTCATCAAGGTCATCCAGACCTTGCGTTCGGGCAAGTACAACGAGGAGGGCAAGTTCCTCCCTTGGGTCTTGCGCATCGCCCACAACGCGTCCATCGATCATTTCCGTCGCAACAAGCGCATGAAGCTCGTCCGCAGCGATG
The DNA here is from genome assembly GCA_937890245.1 of uncultured Flavobacteriales bacterium. Classification (GTDB taxonomy): domain Bacteria; phylum Bacteroidota; class Bacteroidia; order Flavobacteriales_D; family Sanyastnellaceae; genus UBA8752. The sequence goes on along the minus strand of CALACF010000453.1, from coordinate 3,095 downwards.
ACAACTACGATGTTTTCGCCCGCATCGACAATGGCGAGACGTCCGTGGAGGACCAAATGATCCAGCGACAGGAGCACGAGGGGGTTTTGGATTTGCTGGATTTCTTGCCAGATGACCAGCGTGTCGTGGTGGAAATGCGCCTTCAGCGCGAGATGAGCTTCAAGGAAATTGCCGAGGAAACTGGTGTGAGCATCAACACGGCCCTGGGCCGGATGCGGTACGCGCTGATCAACCTACGCAAGGTGATGGAGGAGCGTGGCGTCGCACAATAAGTGCGCGCCCGCACTCCGCACAATAAGCACGTTCAATGTCCGTTCAATGGATGTCCGCAGCGAAGCGGGCACCAAATAAAGACACTGCATGGAGCATGCTACACCGCGCCCACAGGGCAATCCCTCTCTTTCTGATTCTGCAACCTTGGAACTTGTGCAATACGCCCCGGATGCCCACGCTGTGCGTGGGGTATTGGGCTATCTCTACAGTACTGCGACAGCGCCCACGGGCATTTTGACGCTCAATTGACGGCGTGACCTGACGCAGCCACGCCATGGCTGGCGAGCAAGCGCTCGATTTTTGTCGAACCACTGCATTCGAGCCACGGCGCATCGGCCGTGCTTCGCAAGCCGGTCAATGTCCCATTTTCGATACGCAGGGCAGACACGCTTCCTGGTGCCGCCCCTTGCAATTCCACGAGCATTTCGGGGTCGGCCTTTAAGGGCTTGGCCTCTTGCGCCCACGCATCTACACGAGCGTTGTGTAGGTTTCGACTCGCGGCGTTGTCTATCCAGCCCTCGCTCCAAGCAGTGCCCGGTAAGCTGGACCAACCGGGGTGTAATCCCCGCTTCAATACCTGGTCCCGCAGCCATTTTTCTCCCGCACCGCGGCCGCTAAAGTCCGACGACAGCGCACCGGCACCAGCCCCCTTGACCAGGGTCAAGCGCTTCAGGCCACTGCGGTCTTCGTAAATCTGTACGCCCCACGGCTTGCCCTTGGTCTTCTGGGCGACGTTCATCGGCGGCTTGTGCTTGCGGATCAGAACATCCTCCAGCACACCTGCCATAAGTGCTGTGCCCGTTTCCTCCCATTTGACCTGCACCACGCGTTGGGCCAGCTCACCGTTGCGCGCCTTGCCGGAGAAATGCTGCCGTACGCGCTTGTGCAACGTGATGCTCATTCCGATGTAGAGCAATCCGCCGTCTTCACCATAAAATCGGTACACGCCTGGAACATCACGCAAGCCGTCCAACGCCCCGTGGGGCAATCCCTCGGGCCACCAGTCTGTGCCGCGAGACTTGCTGACCTCCATTTCAATGGCCGCCCGGTTGCTCTTGTATAAATGCCAAAACAACTCCGCAGTGGCCGCTGTGTCACCCATCGCCCGGTGGCGGGCGTCGTTGTCGATGTCAAGCCAGGTGCAAAGAGCGCTTAAGTTGTAGCGCCCAACCTGGGGCAGAAATTTGCGTCCCAATCGAACCGTGCAAAGCCGCGGCGGATCCCACGCAATCCCGCATTTGGCAAAAGCTGCTTTTATGAAGCCCAGGTCGAAGTGCACGTTGTGCGCAACGAATACGGGCTCAGCCAGCCACTTGTGTAGCTCCTTTGCAATGTCTTCAAAGCGCGGCGCGCTTGCCACCATCTCGTCGTTGATGCCTGTAAGACCCGTGATGAAGGTGGGGATGGGCACTTCAGGGTTGATCAGCGATTCCCAACGATCGATTTCTCGCTGGCCGTCGTGAAGGATGACGGCAATTTCCGTGATGCCGCAGCCTGGCCCTTCATCACTAGCGCGGCCGCCTGCGGTCTCGATGTCTGTGATGGCGTACAGCTGATTCATGGATTGGCTCTTGTTGCGGCCCGTTGTGCGGGCTGAAGAACCCGCAGTAAATTTGGGACATGAAGCGAGCCCTCCAACTGTTCACCATGATTTTGTTTATAGGCCTCGCCGCCTTTGTGTCTCCAAAACTTCAAGCGCAGGTCTACAACTACGACCCGCACGTTGATGAGGATCTCTTAGGCGAGCTGGAACGTCCTAGAAAACTTCAGTTCGGCATGCGCATGGGGGCGATGATTGCCGGGGGAGCGCCGACCGCTTTTTACAGCGGACAAGGCGGTTTCGATCTTGGAGACGGCTCGGCAAACCTCTACAGCATCGACGAGCGTCTCAACTTAGGCGGAGCCAACTCCTACACCCGCGCTCAGGTCTTGGAACTGTTGAACGTCACTGATTTCTACATCCCAGCCGACGGGTATCCCACGCCGGCCAGTTACGACCCAGCGGTGCTGATGGGCGTACGCGTTATGCAGCGATTCAATTTGGGAAACGCCCTCATTTTTGACGCCGATTTCATCCGCCTGCGTTCGCGTGCAGCCTGGCAGCTGGTGACCAATCTACTGCCAGATCAGGGTCAGGGTACCGAAGACCGCCGTGACTTTGGCATATTTGGAGAAGAAGAGCGCCTACAGTTGCACTTGGGATACCGCACGGCCTCGCCCATTGATAAGAGCATGAGCTACGTGCTGGGTTTGGGCGTTAACATGGTGTCTACGCGGATCACAGACCATTACGTCGTGATTGAAGGGCAGGGCAGGTCGGAGGAGTTTGACCTGATCACAACCTTCAATCCGAACGGTCAAACGGGTCCTGCGACTGGTTCGCTGACGGGGACTTCTTTTGGCGCTTACGGACGGATAGGGCTCGAGGCCTATGTGCCCAATGGCTCGGGCGTCGAGTTGACGTATCGTTTGGGCTACGACACAATTGTGCTGGGCCGAGAAAAGTTCAGGGCGCTAACCCACGTAGTGGCGCTCACCTGGTTGATGCCGCCTCCGAAAATCAGTTCGCTACAGATGTAATGCTGTCAATGCGCTGCGTGTACAGTGCGTTCAGCGCATTGTAAAGTAGGCCGCTGCTACCATGGTAACAATCCAGAGCCCAGCAAAGATCCAGCTCAAGCGCTGATTCCGCCGCTCACCAAACTTGAGGACCTGGATCTCGTAGACCTTGTCCATGGCCGTTTTGAGCAACACCACGCCAGCGGCTGATTTTCAAATGTTTGCTCATCACAATTGTTCTTGTAGGTTTCCGATGAGGGCAT
>CALACF010000452.1 GCA_937890245.1 uncultured Flavobacteriales bacterium | reverse complement strand
GAACGATAAGGCGACTGGTCGGCGGTTTTACCAGCTTTGAGCAGCGGGGGTGTTCCAGATTTTTTTGAGGCGCATGGCCTGCTCTAGGACGTCGCGGACGCAGCCTTTTCCGCCGTCAACTGGACTGATGTAATCGCAGGCGGCGCGAACTTCGGGGGCGGCATCGCGGGGGCAGCACGCCAGTCCGACCGCCTTTAGGACGGGCAGATCAGGGAGGTCGTCGCCCATGTAGCAGACTTGTTCACGGCTGAGGCCCCAGCGGGCGAGCATGGCGTCGAGGGCGGGCAGTTTGTCGGCCGCTTGAAGGACGACTTCCTGGACGCCGAGGCCGCGCATGCGGGCTGCGACTTCCTGGCAATGACCGCCGGAGATGAGGCCGACGTTGAGGCCTTGTTTGACCGCATATTGAACGGCGAAACCGTCCCGGGTGTTGGCCGTGCGTGCTTGCTGGCCGCCCGGCAAAAGAAGGACGATGCCATCGGTGAAGACCCCGTCGTAATCAAAGATGAAGGCCTGTGATGAGCCGAGGCGCGTTTTAAAGTGGGGCGTGTCCATGTTGGGCTAGAATAGCGTCGGTGAGCGAGGCGTAGATGCGCTGAAGTTCGGGCGTGGCCGACAGCTTTGCGCGCTGGGCTGTTAGGACGGCGCGGTCGTTTCGGGCTGCCGGTCCGGTGGGTTTGGCGCCGTCGACCAGGGCGGCAGCGATGGATTGGTGGACCAGGGGGTGGAGTGCGTCGAAGGGGAGGTCGTGGGCCGTACAGTAGGCGGCGACCTGGCCGAGCCAGGCGGCCGTTAAGTTGCCAGCGAGCACGGCACCCAAATGAAGGGCGATCCGTTTGGGTTCACTGAGCTCGAAGGCGCGGGGCGAGAGCTTTTTTGCAAGCGCGACGATGGCGGGGTCGTCACTTTGGACAGCAATCGGCACGGCATCCCAATCAAAAGCTTGTTCCGTATCAGCAAAGGTTTGAGGTGGCCAAATCACGCCGGCCCGTGCGAGGTCTTCGCCCAGATGTGAAAGAGGAACCGACCCTGCGTGGTGGATGCGTCGTGGCGCATCAGGGCCAGAAGGAAGCGCGGCTGCCACGGCCGCAATGGCATCGTCGGAAACGGCGACCATCAAGGCGTCCACACCAGCTGGAACTGTGTGGAGATTGGCCTTAGAGCGGGTGTGGACCGAGACGACCTCAATGTCTACCTGCTGGAGGCGAGCGGCCAAGTGCCTGGCCAAGCGGCCCCAGCCGATGATTGCTACGCGCTCAATCATTTGCGGAGGTGACTTTGGACTTGCTAAGTCGACGTCGGTAGCGCATGGACATGAAGACGCCGGTGGTCATGATGAGACAGCCGAGCCACAACAGGTTAATCTGCGGGAAGATGATGGCCTGCATGACAATGAAGTCGCGGCGTACTTCGCTGTGCTCCCAGACCGTGGTATTGAAGACGACATCGCGCGGGTCGAAATGGTCGACGCGGAGCCGGATGCCGTGGTCGTCCACCGTGACCACGTCAGGGATAATCATACTGTCGCGCACTATATACAAGGCTTGAATAGCGGTGTCTGCCCCCGCGCTGTGCATCGAAAAATGAGCGGCAACAGCGAGGTCCTTGTCCAGGAGTCCAGCGGCTGGCTTGTCCTCCGGACGGACTGCGGAGATGCTATCGAGCGTCATCACCGAGCGTCCGACCAGCATGCTGTCGTATTGCTGGAGGGCGTGCTGTCTGCCTTGGAGCCAACCGGCTTGGTCGGTTTCAGGTGGTGTGACCCGGCCCCAGCGGATGTGGGTGTAAAGATCTTTGAACAGCCCGTGCCGGGTGTCGGGCTCGGGAGAGTTGCCCATCTGCTCGTTCAGCTGGATGCGGGGCTCCAAGGTGAAAGCAAAGTCGCCGGCTGTGCCGGATTGCCATGGGAGCGCCACCTTTTTCTGACGTTCATTGGGGATGGGGATGAAGCGCCAATGCGCGTCAACATCGTCCGCAAAAACAGGGGACGCCTTGTGGGCGTCAAGTGCCTCGAAAAGCAGGCCGTCTTGGCTTGCAAGGTCACCGGGGGCGAAGCTTGTCTGCTCGCTGTGGAAGTAGTCGATTTGGAAGTAGACCCTGACGCCGTCTTCTCGCTTGTCGCGGTAGCAGACGAAATAGGGCCCCATGGCCACAGTGTCGCCCTCGAGCATCAACAGATCCTCGTTGTTGTGCAAGGCTTCGTTGAGCTGATTTAGATCGCCGAGCACGTTTTGCGAGATGATGGTCTTCTTTGCATTGGAAAGGACCGCACCGAGAATGAGCATTGCAAAGCCGATGTGTGCAATGCTGGCACCGGCGCTGTCCCAGCGGCCTTTCAGGAAGCCTACTGCGTAATCAAAATTGGCCGCAATGGACCATAGCGTTGAGAAAATCAGCGCAATGCGGGGGAGTTCCCACATCTCGAAACCGTAAGTCCACACCAATATTGTCGTGAGAACAGTGGCAACGAGGGTGCTTCGGATCATCGCTGAGCCTGCCGATTTTGCCGAGTTTCCACGGTATTTCAGGTGCTGTGCAAAGGCAGATATTCCAATGAACAGGAAGGCCAGCGGCACCTGAATGGCATGGAACGTCCGCTCGAAATCCGATCCCGGCGCCATGTCATGGGTGGCGAGCTTGCGGAAAAAGCTCCAGTCAGTGCGGGTGTAGAGGTCGGTAAAGAAGCCTTCGAATGGGGTGAGGAAGTGATTGAAAACTGGGAGGCTCGTTTGGAAGGTGATATGCGCGGCTGCGGCCATGACCAGCATGGCAGCGACGAACATCCAGAATTCACGCGACCACAACGGGCTTTCCTTCTCGCTTCGAGGCATCCGTGTAAAATGAGCACGCAAAGAGGCCGCAACCAAGGCCACCAATCCGGCCAAAATGCCTTCGACCGGCCATCCTGAGAAGGCCGCCACAGTGGCCGCCGCCCAAATGGCGAGGTAAACCCAACGGTCGCGCCCAGGACGTAACAAGAGCCCGCCAAAAAAGGCATGCCCCAGCAAAGTGAAGCCCAACAACTGCGTCAGAATCCCACTGTCGACAAAGCTGTGCACCGAGGTGTCGCCCAAAATTCCACTCTTGGTCAAGAACGTGGAGTACATGACGAGCAAAAAGGAGGCACCCGACATAAGAATCGTCGCCGTCACGGCAGTGCCCGGACGGGCG
>CALACF010000451.1 GCA_937890245.1 uncultured Flavobacteriales bacterium | reverse complement strand
TACAGGCCCTCACGCAGACGGTTTGACCACGTTTACAGCGATTCACACGGATATGTGTGGCTACTCGTCTACCGTGGCCTACTTGCCAGTGGTCTTCGAAACGTCAGGTCCTACAGCTGTAGGCCAAGACGTCACGCTCGAACTCTCTGATGAGGGAACGGCAACCGTCACCCTCGCGCAAATCGAGAACGGATCGTTTGACAACCAGCCGGGCTTGGAGCTCGGTCTGCTGTCTGGAGGCGGCTGCAACAGCTACCCGCTTGACACAGGCACCTTGCTTGAAGATGCATCGGACAGCGACGACGCTACGGACTGGGTTGACCTTCCCTTCACGTTCACCTACTACGGTGTTGACTATACGGGGCTGTACGTCTCGAGCAACGGTGTTGTCAGCTTTGTTTCTGGGAGCTCACAGTGCTGCTCAGGTGATGCATTTGATTCATACGACTCTGCAAGTATTGCTGTGATGCATACCGACCTTGATCCAGGTGATCAAAGCGACGATGGGATCTACTTCGGGGTTACAGGTTCAGCTCCCAACCGGGCCGCTGTTATCAGCTGGGACCAGGCACCCAATTATGATGACACAAGCTTGCGTCATGATGGCCAATTGGTCTTGTTCGAGGGCAGCAATGTCATAGAAATCTACAACGGCGGACATGATTGGGATCTCGCAGATGAGATGACAGTCGGCATCTCGAATACCGACGGATCAGCAGGCATGGGCCCGTACGAGCAGATATACGACCCGATTGCAGCTGGGAAGTGGTCATTCACCCCTTCAGGCAGCTCGTATGCTATGACTGCATTGGAGTGCGGTCTTGCGCAGAGCTTAAGCTTCGATTGTTCTAACGTGGGTGCCAATTCCGTGACGCTTCAAGCGACCGACTTGGCTGGAAACATCGACACGGATGTTGTGACGATCACAGTACTCGACAACATCGACCCGGTGGCTGTCGCCCAGAACGTGACGCTCTACCTCGACGAGAACGGAGACGCTACGCTTGAGGTTGACATGCTCGAGAACGGCTCGACGGATAACTGCGCTGTACAGGGCAATAGCTTGGATGGAGTTTTTGCTGTCGCAGGGCTACCTGACGCGCCTTCGTTCCCGCTGAGCACCGGCAATTTCGATCCGGATTTGAGCGATGAGGATGATGGTGACGAGTACGTCGAACTGCCGTTCACCTTCACGATGTACGGCCGCGACTACACGCAAATTGACGTGAGCACCAACGGCACCATCAGTATGGATGGGCAATGGGGCTACGACTATGATGTGTATGATTTCGAGGGTTACGGAGATGACATGGTCATGGCGACTCATACGGATTTGGACCCTGATGAAAGTGATGATGACGCGATTTCCTATGGCGTAACAGGCTCGGCCCCGAACCGGGCGTTTGTGATCAGCTGGAGCCAGGTGCCCAACTATGACGACAATGACATCCTCCATGACGCACAGATTGTCCTTTACGAGGGCAGCAATGTGATTGAGATATACTATGGCGGTCACGATGTTGAGCTTGGAAACCCCATGACAATCGGTATCGCCTCGTATGATGATGAAGGCATGGGCCCGTTGGAGAATTCTTACGACCCATTTGCCGCTGGAAAATGGATATTCACGCCATCAGGTGATACGTATATGATGGAACAGGTGATTCCAACCCCTGGTGTAGATGCGTTGGATGTAGCACTGGATTGTTCTAACGTAGGCACCTACACCCAGGACTACTACGTGATCGACAGCAGCGACAACATCAACATGACCACCGCCCAAGTGACGGTGATTGATGAGGTGGCGCCAAACGCGATTGCGCAGGACGTAACGATTCAACTCGACGAGAACGGCGCGGCTTCAACCACGGTTGATGCTGTGAACAACGGTTCGAACGACGCATGTGGTGTGGCTTCGGTCACGCTCAGCCAGACGGCGTTTGAATGCGGCGAGCTCGGAGAGAACGCTGTGACCTTGACGGTGACAGACGTGAATGGCAACGTGTCGACTGCATCAGCTACGGTGACAGTGGAAGACTTGATCGACCCTGTGGCTACGATGTACGCTCCGGCGGACTTTGCCATCTATGCTGGCGCAAGCTGCGTGAATGGTGCGGACCTCTACGAAGCGGGCAATCCTTGGTATGAAGCCACGGACAACTGCGAGAACGACCTGGAGGTCGAGATTGCCTATGCTGAGGTCAATGACAATGGAGGAACGGCCGGTTGCCGCGAATTCGATCGTCGTTGGATCATCACGGTGACCGATGCAGCAGGCAATACAGACGCAGACACGGCGTACCAGCACATCACGATCAATGACGTGACCGCGCCTGAAGTAAGCCTCGAGCAGCCAGCCGACGTGACGTTAAACTTGGATGCTGATTGTTCAGTAGAGTTGCCTGCGGCCTTGAGCCTGGCAACGTCTGCTACAGACAATTGTACAGCTTCGCCTGCGATGTCAGCAGTAACGATGAGCGACGGCGCAGCCACCCCACTTTGTGAGGGCGGTGCTGGCAGCTACTCGATTCTGCGTACGTACAGCGTGACGGCGACCGATGCTTGCGGAAACGCAACGACGACAACGGTTGAAATGACGATCACTGTGCTTGACGTTATGGCGCCACAGATTACTGACGCCGAAGGCATGACCAACGGTCAGCAAGTGGACCACGACGCTGACGCGGGTGGTATCCTCGACTTCGCCACGATGCCTGATGCAGCGACGGTGCAAGCGGATGACTTCTGTGACCCAACGGTTGATGTGTCTTTGACGCAGATTCCTTCTGGTGCTGTGCCGACCGACGAGATCGCGAACTACTGTGCACCGAGCACGCCTGAAGCCGCCAGCGGCAACATGGCTTGTACGGGAACTGCACCAAACGCCATCGTGTTGGAAGGCGCCTTCTTCGGAGGGGAGGCTTTCAACATCGACGACGCCGGTGTGAATTCAATCGAAGTCGGATACGACGAGCACCTGGACATCACCTTGACAGTCACCAACGGTGACAACACAGGTGGATTTGTCTGGACTACTCGCTACAATCCAGCTTGGACTTGGTCTGAGTGGTCTGCAGAGGCGCGT
>CALACF010000450.1 GCA_937890245.1 uncultured Flavobacteriales bacterium | reverse complement strand
CTTCGATCATGCAGCCGTGGTTGGAGTCGAAGCGCATGCCGTTGACCTCAATGCGGCCGAATTGTACAGGGCGTCCCATCAGGCTTCAGCTTTCAATTTCTCGACCAGTTTTACGCCAGAAGCGACGCGTTCCAAGGTCGCATTGCGCCCCAAGAATTCGGCGAACTCAAACATAGATGGCCCGCCGCCAAGTCCGGTCAGAACGATTCGCAACGGAAGCAGGGCAGCACCGAAGCCCAAACCTTCTGCCTCCAAAAACGCTTTGAAGTCAGCCTCAATAACGTCCGCTTCGAATGGCTCAGCTGCCTGCAATACATCGCTGACTTTGCCCAGGATTTCAGGCGTCTGCTCTTTCCACTTTTTGCGGACGAGCTTCGCATCGAAGGTGGTCGGAGGCGTGAAGAGCCAAGAAGCCTCGGCGATCTCGCTCAAAAAGGTCACCCGCTCGAGCATCATCCCCAACACGCGCAAACAATCGGCATCATCCCAATCCACGCGCCCCGCCATCAACGACTGCAAGGGTGCCACCAGCTTAGCGGGCGGTAAAGAGCGCAGATGCTGCTCGTTGAACCAGCAGGCTTTTTCCGGGTTGAATCGCGCGCCTGATTTGATAACGCGGTCCAGCGAAAAGCAGCTGGCAGCTTCGTCTAGGCTGAATATTTCCTGCTCGGTGCCGGGGTTCCAGCCGAGCATGAGCAGCATGTTCATGAAGGCTTCCGGCAGGTAATCGCGTTCGCGATAGCCCGCGGAAATCGCGCCAGAACTTGGATCGGTCCACTCCAAAGGGAAGATTGGAAAGCCGCCTTGGTCGCCGTCGCGTTTGCTGAGCTTTCCAGGTCCTGAGGGTTTTAAGATCAAGGGCAAATGCGCAAATACAGGCGCATCCCAGCCGAGTGCTTCGTACAGCAAGACATGCAAGGCCGCGCTGGGGAGCCACTCCTCACCGCGGATGACGTGGGTGATCTCCATGAGGTGATCGTCCACGATGTTGGCCATGTGGTAGGTTGGCATCCCGTCAGCCTTCATCAGCACTTTGTCGTCCATGACTGAAGTGGCGATGCTAACCCCGCCACGGATGGCGTCTGTGAAGTCGATGATGCGGTCGGCGGGCACTTTGAATCGTACGACGCTGGGGGTTCCGGCCTGAACGAGCGCTGAAATTTCAGCTGAGGTCAAGCTCAAAGCGTTGCGCATTGAAAGGCGCGTCGATGCATCGTACTGCCAAGTCTCGCCCTTGGCACTGGCTGCCTCGCGGACCGCAGAAATTTCTTCTTGCGTGTCCCAAGCGAGGTACGCCCAACCCGAGTTGAGCAGCTGTTCTACGTGCGGGCCGTAGAGCGCCTGGCGGTCGCTCTGGCGGAATGGACCTTCATCGGGCGTGATCCCGCACCAGTCGAGGGCCTCCAAGATGTAGGCTTCGGCGCCTTCAACAAAGCGCGTGCGGTCGGTGTCTTCGACGCGCAAAATGAACGTGCCGCCATGCCGACGGGCAAACAGCCAATTGTATAACGCCGTCCGCACACCGCCCATGTGGAGCGGTCCGGTGGGACTCGGTGCAAATCGAACGCGGGGAGGTCGTGAGAGAGATGTCATAATAGAAGCGGCGCCTCCCCCCATAGGAGAAGCGCCGCAAATATAACATTTCGGCGAGGCTTTGAAGCCCTGCCCGTCACAGGCCAATTAGCGCAGCAACTGGATGTTTTTTGTCTGGATGTCTCCAGCAGAAATCACGCGCAAAACGTAGGACCCCACTGGGAGCTCAGCCACGTCGAGCGTGAGGTTCTGATCGTCGGTCGACATCTGAAGAACGCGTTGGCCCAACAAGTTCAACAGCTCAACTTGAGCGCCACCAACGGGCAACACCACTTGGAGCATGTCGTTTGCTGGAACCGGGAACGCCGTGAAGCGAAGGGCGTCATCGACGTCGTTTACGTCAACTGTGCAGTCCAGCATAGCGATGTTGTACGAATCGAGAACACCGCTCAAAATCTGAGCGTCCATCGGCCAGATGTCTTGCTCTACAATCGCGCCAGTAGGGTCGATCAAGATGTAGGTGGGGAATGCGGCGATGCCATAGGCTGCGTGCACAGCAGCTCCTCCGCCGTCAGCTCCTGATGCAGCCGGTGGTGGCTCTGCGCCAGCGAACGACGTTTCAAAATCATGGGTCAACGCGTCGGTTCCTTCGTATTCGATGCTCAAAAAGGTCACCTCACCGGCGTTGCAGCCGTAGTCGTGGTATACTACGTTGAACTCAGGCGCAGTGGATTGGCATGGTCCGCACCAGTATGCAAAGAAGTCGATACACACGTATTGGCCGGCGTCGAGGTACTCGAAAAGGTTGTGATCGTTGCCGCCGAGGTCGGTGACGGTGAAGTCGACCGCTTGGGTCAAGCTGGTCTGTGCGCTCATCGAGCTCAGACATGTTGCGGCAATAAATATTGCCAAAAGTGTAAGGTGTTTCATGATGTGGTTCTGTTCTGGTTTGGCCTACAGTGAACTTGTAAACGGGTCTGAATATCGCACATCTTTGACGAAGTCCAAATCTGTGAGGGTTCCCATGAATGCCAATAAAGCCGCGCGCTCACCCGGCGTCATGTTCAACCGCACAGGCTCGGCCTCTGCGCTCCCTCCAAATGGGAAGAAGTCGATGAAGGGCTCCTCGAAGATGAAGGGCGAGGCGTTGTCCCAGTTTCGAAGACGCGAATCGAGGGTCGGTGAATCCAGGATACCGTGTGAGTAGTGGTCCAAGACGTCGTCGAGGCTGGCAAAGCGGCCGTCGTGCATGTAGGGTGCGGTGAGGGCGACGTTGCGTAGGGACGGAACCTTCATTGCGGTTGCACCCCAGCCGCCGGCGCTGAATTGGCCGAGCTCACCCATGTCGAGGCCGATGTCGGCGAAGGAGCCTCCCCAGCCATTGAAACTCGGGCCGTTGTGGCAGGAGGCGCAGAGCATTTTTCCGTGGAATAGTTCGAAGCCCTGCTGCTCAAGCGAGGAGAAGCCGTCGAGCTGGATGTCGTCGTTGGTCACAGTCCAAGGGTCCCAAAACGAGAACGGGCCGTTGTTCATGCTCACGCTCGCGGCCTGGTCCATGCGGCTGTTTTGCGAGACCATCGAACGCAGGAAGGTGGCCAATCCTTCGCGCAGCCCTTCAACATTGGGCTGTGGCGATCCGTAGGCCTGCTCGAATAAAGGGGGGTAGTAGTCAATTTGCGCCAGGCGGTCGACGAGAACGTCCAGATCGCGGATGCCCATTTCGACGTGGTTCTGCAGCGGCATGGTCACCTGCTCGGCGAGGTCGGTGGCGCGCCCATCCCAGAAATAGCTTGATTGGAAGGCGGCGTTGACGATGTGGCTCGTATTGCGCGCGGTGAGTTCTTGTCGCAGGCCCTTGCTCAAGGCGATGGGCTCAGCGAATCCGTGGCCCTGGTGGTGGCAGCTGCCGCAGCTCACCGCTCCGTTTTGCGAGAGCGTCCGGTCGTAGAACAGGACGCGGCCTAGCTGGGCGCGGGCATCCCAACCGGGGTCTTGGTCGAGTTCGATGTTTAGAATGGAATTGGCCTCAATGCTATAGTCCAATAAAGCCTCGGGCAGCACAGGAGAACGCAGGCCCGCCGCCGGATCGGGGCTACACGAAATGATGGTCGCAGTCGTCAAAGCGATAGCGATGGCTAGTTTAATGTTCATTTTGAGGCGAATTGATAGCACAGGAAGAGCTGTACTGGGGGCGTGAGACTGGAGGCCCAGCCCTCGTCGACGGAGGTGTTTGGCTCGGAAAAGTTGTCGTCAACGACGGTCTTGTCGTAAACGTACCAAGCGTCGAATCGGCCTTCGATGGCAAGGTTGAAATGTGAAGAGAGCTGGTAGGCTGCCGTTGCCACAGCGCCTGTTCCGATGCGGTACATGTCTGTGCTGTTGGTGGCCTCGAAGCTCGTTGCAAGCGTGCGTGTGTCGAGATGGTCGAGTCCACAAATGAGGTCTACACCCCAGCCGGCTTGCCAGCGCTCGTCAGGAGAAGTCAAGGCCCCAGTGGACCAGCGTCGGCCGGCCCGAAAGTCGATGTCGAACAGCGTGGTTTCAATGCTGGTTCCGAAGTTGTCGTTCTCGTCAGAACTGGCGGTGTAGCCGCCCAAGACGCGCCAGCCCTTGCCGACTATGCCTTCGCCCGCGCTCCAGCCCACAGAAAAATCGGTGGACAGTTCGGTTTCTGCGCCCAAGATGTTTCGGGTCATCGGGGTGAGGTCGAGCCAGAGTGAATTGCTGACCTGCGCGCATGCTGGTGCCGCAATAGCGATCATGGCGATTGTGAAAATCGCGGTCACTATGTGGGTCCGGTTCTGAATTGGCATGGAGCAAGTTAACGATTACAAAGGAAACCATAGCGTTTACGCAAAGCGCGGTGAAAAGCTTGGTAGAAGTGGAGGTCGGCTGCAAGTTGCGGGCTGATTCTAACAATCTAATATCATGAATGCATTACGCAACCGCGTCCTTTTGATTGGGCGCCTGGGACAGAATCCCGAACGAGTAGAGTTGAACGACGACAAGGTCAAAGTGAACCTTCGATTGGCCACCAATGAGGTCTATCGAAATGGGGAAGGTGACAAGGTAGAGGCCACGCAATGGCACAATATCACGGCCTGGGGGTCGCTGGCAGAAGTCATGGCGAAGTACCTGTCCAAGGGCAGCGAAATCGCCATCGAAGGCCGCCTGACATATCGTCAATTCGATGACAAAGAGGGGGTTACCCGAACGGTGTCCGAGGTGGTGTCGACAGAACTGTTGATGCTGGACAAGGCACCGGCCAAGACCTGAGCACCCTTTTGAAAACCCGACGTAAAACTCGGTTTGTGTCCGTCGCCCCTTGACGTACTTTTGCAGTGGAAATTAAGCAGCTAAATGGCCAAGTCAGGACTCCTTTCTTCATCACTCGCCAAGAAGTACGCCATGGCGGCGACGGGCCTTTTTCTATGTCTCTTCCTCGTCGGCCACCTGGTCGGCAATCTCCAGCTGTTCATCAGCGGAGAGGCGGGACGCGAGGCCTTCAACGTTTACGCACACTTTATGGTCTCAAACCCAGCGGTCAAGCTGCTGTCTTATCTGACGTACTTGAGCATCCTCTTTCATGCGGTCGACGGATTTGTTCTGACGAAGCTGAACCGCAAGGCGCGCCCAGTCAGTTACGCAGTGGAGAAGCCGAGCGAAAATTCGAGCTGGATGAGCCGCAACATGATGGTCTTGGGCACGATTATGCTGGTCTTCATTGTGGTGCACATGCAGAATTTCTGGTGGCAGATGCACTTCGGTGCGATGCCGATCCAGGTCGTGGATGGCGTGGAGCTTCACGATTTGTACACCGTGGTTTACGCGTTTTTCAACCCAGCTGAATCTATGGCGCTGCTGTCACTGGCCCTGTATGTTGCTGCGATGTTTGCTGTGGGCTTTCACCTGTGGCACGGCTTCAGCTCAAGCTTCCAATCCTTGGGCTTGAGGCATGCAAAATACACGCCCATCATTCGATTTTTCGGCCGGGCGTTCGCCGTTGTAGTGCCAGGCTTGTTTGCTGCTGTTGTCGTTTATATCTACTTGATCCAAGCTTGAAACTATGCTCGATTCTAAGATCCCAGACGGCCCGTTGGCAGACAAGTGGACCAAGCACAAGGACAATGTCCGTTTGGTCAACCCAGCGAACAAGCGACTGATAGACGTGATTGTTGTGGGCACCGGCCTTGCCGGAAGTTCTGCTGCTGCCTCGCTCGCTGAGATGGGCTACAGCGTGAAGGCCTTTTGTTTTCAGGACAGCCCGCGCCGCGCGCACTCGATTGCAGCCCAGGGCGGCATCAATGCCGCGAAGAATTACCAGAACGATGGCGACTCAACCTATCGCCTGTTTTACGACACAATCAAGGGAGGGGACTACCGATCTCGTGAGGCAAACGTCCACCGCCTCGCAGAAGTTTCTGCCAGCATCATCGACCAATGCGTGATGCAAGGTGTTCCGTTTGCGCGGGATTACGGTGGCATGCTGGACAACCGATCCTTCGGTGGGGTTCAGGTGAGTCGGACTTTTTATGCCAAGGGCCAAACCGGCCAGCAACTTTTGCTCGGCGCCTACAGCGCGCTTTCGCGTCAGATTGGCCAGGGAAAAGTAGAGATGTTCAATCGCCACGAGATGATGGACGTGGTGGTGGTCGACGGCAAGGCCCGCGGCATCATCGCTCGGAACTTGATCACAGGCGAAATTGAACGCCACAGCGCCCACGCGGTCGTGCTGTGCACAGGCGGTTACGGCAACACGTTCTTCTTGAGCACCAACGCCATGGGCTCGAATGTGTCGGCTGCATGGAAGGCGCATCGACGCGGTTCGTACTTCGCCAATCCCTGCTACACGCAGATTCACCCCACCTGCATTCCCGTGTCTGACGACGCGCAGAGCAAGCTGACCTTGATGAGTGAGTCGTTAAGGAATGACGGCAGGATTTGGGTTCCCAAGCACAGCAAGGACGTGGAGGCCATCCGCAACGGCAGCCTGAAACCGGTTGACCTTGCAGAGGAGGACCGCGACTACTACTTGGAGCGCCGGTATCCGGCCTTTGGAAACCTCGTCCCGCGTGACGTTGCTTCGCGCGCGGCAAAAGAGCGTTGCGATGCCGGCATGGGCGTCAACAAAGCAGGCCAAGCCGTTTTTCTTGACTTCGATAGTGCGATCACGCGATACGGAAGCACGGAAGCCAATGTCCGTGGCATCGAAAACCCAACGGCGGAAGAAGTTCGCGCCTTGGGCGTGGCAGCAGTGGAAGCCAAATACGGCAACCTCTTTCAGATGTACCAGCAGATCACCGCGGACAACCCGTACGAGACGCCGATGAAGATTTACCCCGCCGTGCACTACACGATGGGCGGTCTGTGGGTCGATTACAACTTGATGACGACCGTCCCAGGTTTGTACGCTGCAGGTGAGGCCAATTTCTCCGACCACGGAGCAAACCGACTCGGAGCATCCGCTCTTATGCAGGGCTTGGCTGACGGTTATTTCGTCCTTCCGTATGTGATCGGCGACTACCTCGCAGACGACATCCGCACAGGTGCGATTTCGACGGACAGCTCGGAATTTGACGAGGCTGAAAAGTCGGTCACGGCACGTATCGATGCGCTGCTCAACTGCGGAGGCAAGACGCCAGTGGACGACTTCCACAAGAAGCTCGGCCAAATCATGTGGAACAAATGTGGGATGTCCCGGAACGCCATTGGGCTGCGCGAGGCGATCACGGAAATCCAGGCCTTGCGCGAGCGCTTTTACAAGGAGGTGTGCGTTCCGGGTCGCGCCGATCAGTTCAATCAAGAGTTGGACAAGGCGGGACGAGTGGCTGACTTTTTAGAGCTCGGCGAGCTGATGTGCAAGGACGCGCTCGAACGCAATGAGTCTTGTGGAGGCCATTTCCGAGAGGAATACCAGAGTGAAGATGGCGAGGCCGCCCGTGACGACAAGGGATACACGCACGTCAGCAACTGGGAGTACACCGGTGTGCCTTCAGAAGCGGCCTTGCACAAGGAGGAATTGGTCTTTGATAACGTGGAGTTGAAAACCCGCAGCTACAAGTAATTACGATGGATTTTACGCTCAAAATTTGGCGCCAAGAAGGACCGCAAGCTGTGGGCCACATGGCGACCTACCAGGTGACGGACATCTCTGACGAGATGAGTTTCTTGGAGATGATTGACGTGCTCAACGACCAGCTGGTTCGTTCAGGAGATGAACCGGTGGCCTTCGACCACGATTGCCGCGAGGGCATTTGCGGGATGTGCAGCATGTTCATCAACGGTGAGGCCCACGGCCCGAACCGTTTGACGACGACCTGCCAATTGCACATGCGCTCGTTCAAGAACGGCGAGACGATCACCATTGAGCCGTGGCGCGCCGCAGCTTTCCCAGTGATTCGCGACCTGGTCGTCGACCGCAGTTCGATGGACCGCATCATTCAGTCGGGCGGCTACGTGTCGGTGAACACCAACGGAAATACGGTGGATGCCAACGCCTTGCCCATCCCCAAGCCCGCAGCAGACGAAGCCTTCGAGGCGGCGGTCTGCATCGGTTGCGGAGCGTGCGTGGCTACGTGCAAGAACGCCTCAGCCATGCTCTTCGTCGCGGCCAAAGTCTCTCAGCTCGCCCTGCTTCCGCAGGGCCAGCCCGAGCGCACCGCCCGCGTTGAGGGCATGGTGGAGCAAATGGACCTTGAGGGCTTCGGCAACTGCACCAACACGGGCGCCTGTGAAGTCGAGTGCCCCATGGGCATTTCGCTCGACCACATCGCCCGCATGAACCGCGACTACCTGACGGCGAAGGTTGCCAACAAAGGTTGAGTTCAGTGGGGGCGTTCGGACGGCTTTGTGACGATGTGCCTATTTTTACGCCATGCTGAGAATGGGATTGTTGGCTGTAGGTCTGTTGACCTCGACCCTTGCGCTACAGGCGCAAAAAACACAGGAGGTTGAATTTTCTGCCGCGGGCTGCTGTCCGATGTGCGAGTCTTCGATTTTGGGTGCACTCGATGTAAAGGGTGTGAAGAATTGCAGTTGGGACCAGTATGCCCAAGTGGCGACGGTGGTTTTCAAGCCGGGCAAGGTGACCCTTGATGCGTTGCAAAAGCGTATTGCCGAGACGGGGCGCGATACAGATTTGCATAAGGCGACCGATGAAGCCTACGGAGAGCTTCCGGGTTGCTGTCAGTATCGTGGTGAGAATGGCTGTGGAAAAAAGCACGAAGAATGAAGGTGATTACACTCCTTTTGGGGTTGCTGTTTATCTCAGCTAGCGCAAACGCTCAAGATTTGAAAACGGTCAAAGGGAAGGTTTTCATTGAGGTACAGGTTGAAAATGACCATGGAGCGATGGTCTCGCAATGGGATCCGCTGCCGGGGGCTTTTGTTGTGTGGAGATCCACCGGTGAGGGGGCCGCGTCGGATGCTTCAGGATTTTTCAAATTGCGCGGTGTTGTGGGAGATACGCTGCAGGTGAGTTTCATCGGCATGCAGACGGCGATGATGCCCTTTGTCGGTCAGGATTTTATTGAAATTCCACTTGCGGAGGGCTTGCTTCTGGGGGAGGCTGAAGTGGTGGTCCGCGGACAGACAAGCAGTTATTCGATGCTCGATCCGCTCAATGTGCAGACGCTGGATCGTGGCGAATTGGCCAAGGCCGCCTGCTGCAATATCAGTGAGGCGTTTGAGACGAACGCCGCGGTGGACGCCTCGTTTACGGATGCGATAACGGGCACGCGCCAGATTCGGATGCTGGGCCTGGATGGCAAATACACGCAATTGATGCAGGACAATCTGCCGGGCCCACGTGGATTGGCCGTGCTCCAGGGCTTGACGTTTATTCCAGGACCGTGGGTTGACGCCATTCACATTTCGAAGGGTGCCGGATCGGTGACCATGGGCCACGAGTCGATGACGGGGCAGATCAATATTGCCATGCGCAACCCGGAAAATGCCGAGCGATTCCATCTCAATGGATTTGTCAATAAAATGGGCAGGTATGAGCTGAATACAGTGACGCGCCATGCGATTTCGCGGAAGTGGAACGGTGCGCTTCTTACGCATGGGGAGTGGACGGACCGTGAGAATGACCTGAACGAGGACGGATTCCAAGACAATGCGCTGCGCAAAGATGTGGTGCTGCGGGGGGAGCTCAAATACCGCGGGGACCGTGGTGTTCGCGGGGAGTACACGATGACTGGGGTGGTGAAGGAGCTGACCTCAGGTCAAGTTCCGACCGGCTTCGATGTGCTGCCCATTTGGTCGGCAAAGCAAGACTTGCAACGGATGGAGGCTTCGGCCAAAACGGGCTACGTTTTTCCGGAAACCCCGTGGCGAAGCATCGGCTCCCAGTTCTTTGTGAGCAGCCACAACCAGCGCCAAGCCTACGGTCCACGCACGTATGATGCGCAGGAGGACTTTGCGCAGTTCAATGTGCTGTATTCAACGATACTCGGGTCGAGTGACCACAAGATCACATTTGGTGCGACGGGCAAGGCCGCTTCGTATTGCGAGAACATTTGGGAAACGGATTTTGCGGCCACCGACTCGAGTGATTTGCCGCTTCCCTTCCTGACGTCCAAGCGGGTGGACCGCACGGTTGGCGCTTATGCCGAGTATGTGTGGTCACGGGACTTGTGGGATGTAGTAGCTGGCGTTCGCGTTGATGAGCACGCGGCGTTCGGTACTTTTTTCTCTCCGCGATTCAATGCGCGGTATACGGCGACGGATTGGCTGACCTTCAAGTTGGCATCCGGAAAGGGCTGGCGTACGGCTGTTCCGTTGGCGGAATTTGCTGGACCGTGGGCTTCGAACCGCCAATGGGTGTTCCCTGAGACGGGGTCAGATCCTGAGGATGTTGAATTTTATGGCTTGCGACCCGAGCAATCATGGAACACGGGCTTGAACATCATTTCAAAGTTTCGTCTGGGCTATCGGGATGCTGGATTTTCGTTGGATGCGTACCGGGTGGACTTTACTGACCGGGTGATTCTGGACTTAGAAAACCCGCGGGAGGCGCGTGTGTACAACGCGGAATCTTCGGTGTCGACAAGTACGCAGGCGGAGTTCTGGTGGGATATCCATCGCCGTTTGAGCGTTCGCTTGGCCTACCGTATGATCGAGACCGAGACCGCCTTCGCGCAGGACGGGTTGTCGGAGGTGACGCTGTTGTCTGATCCCTTCGTTTCAAAGCATCGTGGTTTTTCCAATTTTGCCTACGCCTCGCGTGTGGCTGAGGACGGCTCGGGCTGGAAGGCGGATCTAACCGTCCAATGGGTGGGTGAGCAGCGCTTGCCTTCGACGTTGGCCAATCCCGAAGAGCATCAGCGACCCGATGTAGGCGAGGCCTATTTTCTGGCGGGCGGGCAAGTGACCAAGATGTTCTCGAAGGCTTTGGACATATATGTCGGCTCGGAGAATTTGACGGGCTACCGCCAGGATCGCCCGATCATTGCTGAGGACGACCCGTTTGGCGAGTACTTCGACGCGTCGCTGGTGTACGCACCGGTGTTTGGCCGCAATCTATACGCGGGCCTGCGCTGGACGTTGGACAATTGAGGGGCTGACGCCAATGCGTGAGGCCGGCGAATTTTCTGCGTAGCGCGGATCGGGCTGGATGTCTAGCTTTTCCATGCTGCGCACTTCGATGTGGAGGCATCCGAACTCTTCGCGTACGGGCCCTTGCACCAGGTAGATGCCGCGCCCGCGAAAGGGGTGCTGCCGCGCGGACGGGGGGAAGTGCACCGTATCGACCCAGCGCCCTTCGCGATCGACAAAACATCCGAAGCACATCCGTTCGCCTCGGGCGGTCCGCGTTTCTTTGACGGTCACCAAGTAGACGGCTGATGTGACATTGCGCCCGACGTGTTCGGCCAATGCGTGGGCGGGCATGGTGTGCATCGTGCGCCGCGCCGCTTCGGGGGTCAGAAGTTTGAAGGGTGAGCAAAGTGGGAAACCGAGCAGTTCGAGCTGGTCAAAGGCCATCTCCTCGGGCCCGCCTTCCAAGGGGGGCAGCGCCGGCAAGGCCTGGCCGGTGGCCGGGGCAAAGAGGGTGGCCTCTCCGAGCTGGCGAGCGACTTTGCCCAGCAGGTAATGCGCTTCCCAGCTGAGCGCCTGTTGCGAGCGCCCCGTGAACCGCATGGCGCCGCAGCGCACCAGCAGCAGTACGTGTTCCAGACCCAGTCCGGTGCGATCGATGAGTCCGCCGAGCGACAGAAAGGGCCCGCCGGCCGCGCGTGCGTGTTCGATGCGTTGAGCCGAAGTGGCGTCGAAGCCTTTGACCAAGTTGAGGCCGAGGAAGATGCGCTGGCTTTTGGGGTGAAGGCGGGCGAGATGCCCCCCTTGATTGACGCAAGGCGCTTCGATATTGGCCCCGAGAAGACGCGCCTCGTGGACGTAAAACTCGGTCGAATAGAAGCCCCCAAAATTGTTGATGCAGGCCGTCATGTACGCCAACGGCCAATAGCATTTGAGGTACAAACTCTGGTAGCTCTCGACGGCAAACGAGGCGGAGTGCCCCTTTGAAAAGGCGTACCCGGCGAAGCTCTCGATCTGCCGCCAGACCTCCTGTACGAGCTCCGGCGCCCGCCCTTTGTGCGCTGCCCCTTCGAAAAAGGCAGCCCGTGCCGCATCAAAGGCCGCCTGCCCTCGCCCCTTGCCCGACATGGCGCGCCGCAGCACGTCGGCTTGCCCGAGGTCCATTCCGGCGAAGCTGCTCGCCACCTTCAATACGTCTTCCTGGTAGACCATCACGCCATAGGTTTCGGGCATGAGTTCGAGCAGGGTGGGGTGGGCCTCGCGGCGCCTCGCGGGGTCGCGATGCCGCTCGATGTACGTGCGCATCATGCCGCTTTGGGCCACGCCCGGTCGGATCACGGAACTGGCTGCGACCAATCCGATGTAGTTGTCCACTTTGAGCTTTCGCATGAGCATTCGCATCGCGGGCGACTCAATGTAGAAGCAGCCGATGGCCTCCGCTGTGCGCAGCAGTTGGGCCACCTTGGGGTCGCGCTTCATCCGGGCGGTGTCATGGATGTCGATGCGGGCTTCGGGGTCGATTTCAGCGACGATGTCGAGGGTGTCTCTGATTTTTGCCAGGCCGCGTTGGGATAGGATGTCGAATTTATAAATCCCAAGCTGTTCAGCGACCCGCATATCGTATTGGGTGGTGGGGTAGCCTTTGGGCGGCATGAAGGTGGCGCAGGTTTGGGTGATCGGCCGGTCGGCGATGAGGATGCCGCATGCGTGGACGGTCAAGGCATTCGGAAATCCGTTCAACACCCCGGCGTACCGCACAATGGCCCGCTCGATTTTTCCCAAGGCATTCGTATTGAAACGGCCCGCTGCGAGCTTGTCGATTTCGAATTTGGGCAGACCGAACACTTTGCCGAGCTCGCGCACGACCGCGCGGTATTGGAATGTACTGTAAGCGCCGACAAGGGCCACGTGCTCGAAGCGTTCGAAGATGTAGCGTGTCACGTCGTCGCGGTCGGTCCACGAAAAGTCAATGTCGAAATCTGGTGGGTTGCTGCGGTACAAGTTCAGGAAGCGTTCGAAGTACAAGTCGAGCTCGACGGGGTCCACGTCGGTGATTCGTAATAGGTAGGCGACCAGTGAGTTGGCGCCGCTTCCTCGCCCCACGTGAAAGTACCCGCGCCCGCGTGCGTACGAGGTAATGTCCCAGTTCACTAAGAAGTATGCGGTGAATTCTTTTTGCTCGATCAGCTTCAATTCCATCTCGACGCGCTTCAAAACCTGTTCGAGCTGCGCGGCCTCCGCGTCGGGGTATCTGTAGGCCAATCCCTCTTCACACAGCCCGCGAAGCAGGGCCCGGTCGCTCTCCATCGTCTCGCTGTAAACTTGCAAGTTTCGATGTTTGAGGCCCGCTTGATCGAGTTCGCTTTCGAAGTCGATGTGGCAGCGTTGCAGGAGCTTTTCACTGGCGCGCAGGAGCCATGAAAATTCACAAAATGCCCCTTCGAGCTCGCCCGTTCGAAGCAGCCGATCGGTGTTGGGCGCCACTTGCCGATGCGGTGGCTTTCGAGTGGCTGCTTCGCCAAGCGGGGCCCGGTCGAGCGAAGCGAGCAAGGCGTTGTTGTCGATGGCGCGCAGCAGGCGATGCGCGTTGTGATCTTGCTTGTGGCGGAATGTGGCACTGTGGAGGGCGACGAGTTTTTCAAGCGGCCAATTTTCCGGTGCTGTTTGCAACCCGATGCGCAGGGCGTCCAAATCCTGGGGCCGCAATCCGAGGTACTCGTCGGGGCGCAAAGATCCGGTCCGTGGCGCGTTCTCAAGGGGGTAGACCCACAGGACGCTCGGCAACTGAGGTGCGCGGGCCGGCGGCTGGGGCTTGCGCGAGGCGAGCAGCAATTGGCTTA
>CALACF010000449.1 GCA_937890245.1 uncultured Flavobacteriales bacterium | reverse complement strand
CTCTTTGCCGGCATGACGCCCGGAAAGCAGGTTTGGATGAGCCACGGCGACACCATTCACTCAGCGGGCTCGGATACGGCCATTACCTGTAGCACGCGCGACGTCAAGTTCGCGGGCTTCTCGTTCTTAAGCGAGCCGACCTGGGGCATCCAGTTCCACCCCGAGGTGTACCATACGGAAGAAGGGCTCACGCTGCTTCGCAATTTTATCGAGACCATTTGCGGCTGTGCAGCGGACTGGACGCCCGCCCACTTTGTAGATGAAACCATCGCCGACCTGCGCGTCAAGCTCGGCGAAGACCGCGTCGTCCTCGGACTGAGTGGCGGTGTGGACTCATCCGTGGCGGCCGTTCTCTTGCAACGCGCCATCGGCGACCGGCTCCACTGCATATTCGTGGACAACGGCCTGCTCCGCCTCAACGAATTCGAAGAGGTCCTCAAGGGCTACGAAGGCATGGGACTTCAAGTTACAGGTGTACGCACGGCAGACCGTTTCTACGACGCGCTTGCTGGCCTCACCGATCCGGAGGCAAAACGCAAGGCCATCGGCCGCGTCTTCATCGAGGTGTTCGACGAGGAATCTGGCAAGCTCGACGACGTCCGTTGGCTGGCCCAAGGCACGATATACCCCGACGTCATCGAGTCGGTATCCGCCACAGGCGGCCCGAGCGTCACGATCAAGTCCCACCACAACGTTGGCGGACTACCAGATTTCATGAAGCTCCAAGTCGTCGAGCCGCTGCGTCTGCTCTTCAAGGACGAAGTGCGCCGGGTCGGGCGACAGCTCGGCATCGACCCCCAGCTTCTCGGCCGACACCCCTTCCCAGGGCCGGGCCTCGGCATCCGCATATTGGGCGATATCACACCAGAAAAGGTTGAAATCCTTCAAAAGGCCGACCGGATTTTCATCGACGCCCTCCGAGCCCACGGTCTCTACGACAAGGTCTGGCAAGCCGGCACCATCCTGCTCCCCGTGCAAAGCGTGGGCGTGATGGGCGATGAGCGCACCTACGAGCGGGCCGTCGCCCTGCGCGCCGTCAGTTCCACCGATGGTATGACCGCCGATTGGGTTGATTTCCCCCATGCTTTCTTGGCTGAAGTATCAGGTTCGATCATCAACCGCGTTCCTGGTATCAACCGGGTGGTGTACGATATCAGTTCCAAGCCACCTGCAACCATCGAATGGGAATAGTCCGCCACATATTTTGTTCGCTGTTGGCGTTGGCGTTGCTGCTCGGCGTCCAGGCGACGGCGCAAGCCCAGTTCGACACGATCCGCGTCTCGGTTGTTCTGCCGCTCTACGCGGATTGGCATCCCGACAGTTTGAGCGTAAAGCAACTTCGTTTGCGCGATGTGGCGCTTGAAGCCTTGGCCGGCGTGGAATTGGCCCTCGACAGTCTCAACGCGCCGCCCGCCCATTTTGAGATTGCCATTGTCGAAGCGGGGGAGGACACCTCGGGTGCCCGAACATTCACGCGGGAAACCTTTGCCGACGCTCACTGGATCATCGGCCCATTGCGCCGCAGTCCTTTTGCCGAAGTCCACCATATGGCGCCGGATGTAGCGCATTTGGCACTCACTGACCTTGGGAAGTCTACCTTGCATCTGGGGCGCCGGGTCTTCATGCCTTACACGCCCGCCGATGTGCAGATGCAAGCGCTCGCTGAATTTATCCGCTACCAGCATCCCGGCGAGAACAAGTTGATGCTTGCCAGCGATTCACCAAGGGCCCGCCGAACCGAGAAGGCGTTCCGCCAGAGGTTCAACCCGCCTGTTTCCGCTGATGCTACCCCGGACAGCGCTGCTGCCTTGGACAGCGCTGCTGCCTTGGACAGCGCTGCTACCCCGGACAGCGCTCTGTCTGCCAAAGCGGCGCACGGCGACAGCCTCGAAAGCCCTCTTGTAGCGCTGGACATCCTGCGCGAAGTGCCGTGTACGTCCAAGTCGCTCGGTGGAATCTGGGACAGCACCGTGCTCTTCCGACGGAACATCATCGTGGCCCCGGGTGGCAAGGCTTGCCGCTCCCTCGCTGGGCAGTTGCAAACGGAGTCGCATGTGCGAGATTCCATTCCCATCGTGCTATACGCCCACCAGGATTGGACGGGCTTCAACTTTCTCAATTGGGATTGGCGAGAAGAAGTCGCGATGACCACGCCAGCGCAGGGGTTTCACGCCGAAAACGATTCTCTTTTTGATCAATTCCAATCCCGATACGCCGAACGAACAGGCAGCGCGCCAACCAACTTTTCAATCCTTGCATACGACGCGACGCTCGACGTGGCCAGTCGTTTGGTGCAGCTCGGAAATGAGTGGATGACGGCAGATCAGGCGTCGCCGGTGTACCCCGTGAAAACGGTTCACCACAGATTCAATTGGCATACGCCGGACAGGGCCCAGGGTTGGATCAATTACGCGGTGCGTCTTGTGCGCCAGGAAAATTACCGATTGATCGAGCTCGACTTGGTTGTGCCCGAGGTGAAGTGACCGCGTTTTACAGCCGGTTGTCGATCAACTGAACCCCTGGATGTGCCGTGGGATCGAAGCCAAACGAGCCGCTCGGAATCTCAACATCGGTCAGAAATGACGTCACGAGATAAACCACGTCGGAGCCATCTCGCCCCTTGACTGTCAACTGGGCCACTTGCAACCGGGCTTCGTCAATCAGCACTTGGATGGTATGGAAGCTCGAGCCCTCGTCCTCCGGGTACAAATCCACACGGACCAATTCCTCTCCGCCCACCGTCACTTCGCCCTTCCAGACCGTGCGGAACCCCGTTTCCCAGATGGTAAACATCTTGGCGGGGTCCATGCCGTCGGCCGCGATTTCCTCTGCGTCGTCGATGTAGCACTCGCCCATTTCGGTGTCAACGGTCCACACAGTCACCCCGTCGGATATGATGGTGTAATCCCCCAAGACCAATCTGTATTTGTCTCCTTCGATCCAAACCTCTCCCGCCTGATCCAAGCGCATATCGGCCTGGAGGTCGATGAGGGTGGATGTGTATACCGCGTTGATGTTGAGGTAATTGCTGGCTCGAAGTGAGATTTCTGACAGCAGCTCTTCGGCCTGGGGGTCCGAGGAGGTGTGGGCAGACTGGGCAGACTGGGCGTCCTGCGCGGAAATTTCCCCGAAGCTTGCTAGAACGCCGACAATCAATGCGGCTGAAATAATGTGTTTCATATTCATAAGTTGTTGTTCTCGGTGGCCGGGCCAGGGCCACTGTCGCTGCCGTCGTTCTTGCCTCTATTCAATAATTGGTCCAAACTCAATTCGTCGGGGATCAATACTTTTCTGGCCTTGCTGCCTTCAAACGGTCCGATGATGCCAGCCACTTCCAGCTGGTCTACGATTCTTCCCGCGCGGTTGTAGCCGAGTTTGAGCTTCCGTTGCAGGAGCGAGGTTGATCCCTGTTGGTGAAGGACGATCACCCGGGCGGCATCTTCAAACATGGAATCGCGCTCCTCGTCGTCCATCGTGTTGATCTCAGATTTCTCGTCGGGCACCTCGGGCAGAAGCATGGCCTCGGCGTAACCGCGCTGGGACCCGATGAAGTCGGTGATGGCCTCCACTTCCGGCGTGTCGACAAAGCCACACTGCAAGCGGACCAGCTCGTTTCCGGTGGTCAAGAGCATGTCGCCACGGCCGATGAGTTGGTCTGCACCGCCGGCGTCGAGGATGGTGCGGCTGTCAATTTTTGACGTCACCCGGAAGGCAACGCGGCCGGGGAAATTTGCCTTGATCGTACCCGTGATGATGTTGACCGAGGGGCGCTGGGTTGCAATAATTAGGTGGATGCCAATCGCTCGCGCGAGTTGGGCCAATCGAGCGATGGGCGTCTCAACTTCCTTGCCCGCCGTCATGATCAAGTCGGCGAACTCGTCGATAACCAGCACGATATAAGGCAGGTAGCGATGGCCTTCTTCTGGGTTCAGCTTCCGGCGCACAAACTTGGCGTTGTACTCGGCGATATTGCGCACCTGGGCCTGCTTGAGGATGTCATAGCGCTGGTCCATTTCCAGGCACAACGACTTGAGCGTCCGGACGACCTGGTCGTTTTCGGTGATGATCGCCTCCTCGGTTTCAGGGAGCTTTGCGAGGTAATGGCGTTCGATGTGGTTGAACAGCGTCAACTCCACCTTCTTCGGGTCGACGAGCACGAATTTCAACTGCGAGGGGTGCTTTTTGTACAGCAGCGATACGAGCATCGCATTCAGTCCCACGGACTTACCCTGTCCCGTTGCCCCCGCCATCAGCAAGTGTGGCATCTTCGCCAGGTCAAAGACATAGGTCTCGTTCGATATCGTTTTTCCGAGCGCAATCGGCAGGGCCATGTCGCAGTTCTGAAACTTGTCACTTGCGATCAGCGAACGCATAGAAACGATGTCGGGCTTGCTATTTGGAACCTCAATTCCTACCGTTCCCTTGCCCGGAATCGGTGCGATGATCCGGATCCCCAACGCCGCGAGACTCAGCGCAATGTCGTCCTCAAGGTTCTTGATCTTCGAAATCCGCACCCCAGGCGCCGGCACCAATTCGTACAGGGTAATCGTTGGCCCAATCGTCGCCTTGATGCTGGTAATTGAGATGTTATAATGGCTCAGCGTCTCCTCAATTCGCCGCTTGTTTGCCTCGAGCTCTTCCGTTGTCACTTCTGTCTTCCCGCTCCCATGATTGTTGAGTAGGTCAATTGTTGGGAGCTCAAAGCGAGAGAGATCTAGCTTTGGATCGTACTCGCCAAATTTTTGCACCTTGCTGTCGATCTCGTCGTCGCTCAACTGCACCTCTTCGGGCGCGGCCTCTACTTCGAGACTGACTTGCTCCACGTTTTCAGCAGTTTCAGTTTCAGAGGCGGAGACCACATCGGAAATCAGCGCGTTCAGCGCGTCTTCTTCGTCGTCGTCTGTCTTCGGGCTGTCTCCAACATTGCTTTCGGTGACGACAACGTCTTCGCCCTCCGTTTCCAAAGCACCACCTTGGTAGGCAGGGGGCGAGACCTCAACCCCCGAATCTTGGTCTGCTGCTTGTGATGTCGAGAACGGGGCGTCGGCCATGGATGCGCCGGCCATTTGTTGCTCAGCTTCAGATGGGTCTAAATCCGCCTCGGGGGATTTTTCAAAGAGATGGCTCAAAAAGGCGGAAACGCGCGGATGTAAAACCGCCCAAATGAGCATTCCGCTGGACAAGACCAATGCAGATCCAGCCCATCCCAAGGCGTAGCGCGCTTGTTGGGTTAGCCACAAACCGACAGCGCCGACCAAATGATCGTTGCCTGAGATATGGGCCAGGCCCGTTTCAACGTTGATGCCGTGCGTCAAAAAGCCCCAAGCCCAAGGAAGCAGCAAGGCGGCCACGAGTACGTTGCGCGTCCAACGGGCCGTTCGAATCTTGCGGGTTGGCGCTACGATGCGCGCGCCCCAAACGAGGCCCAGCAAGCCGAAGCCTACGCCAGCGATGCCGAAACTGCGGTACATAAAGAAGTGGGCTGTCCAGGCGCCCCATGCTCCTAGGATGTTGGAGAAGCGGGGGAGAGGCGCCATGGCAACTTCAGCGGCGCCAGCAACTTCGGCGGCATCAGCCGCGCTGAGTAAGAGTCGTATGTCAGCCGCGCCCGTGAAAATTCCACTTGCACACGATATGGCGATGAATCCGCCGGTTGACAGCAGAACGATGCCGAGAATTTGTGCAGTTCTGGGGTCGCGGGTCCAAGCAAAACGCAAGGACCAACGGTCACGCCAAGAAGCAACCTGCTTTCCGGAAGATTTTTTTCTGGCGCCAGCTGACGACTTCGACCCAGCCTTTTTCTTGCCATTGGTAGGGTTGGTTGCCCTGCGGTTGCGCGCTGCTGTGGTCGTTTTGCCCATTCCTACAAAATTAATGAGAGGGCGAATCGCCCGTCAAAACAGCGCGTATCTTTTCCACACTGAACTTTGCATGGCTGCGTGTGAAATTGGCATTGTAAGACCACCAAGTTTACCTATCTTTGCACCCCCATTTTGTGGAACTATGGCGAAGAAAGGAAATCGCGTACAGGTCATTCTTGAGTGTACGGAACATAAGGAGTCGGGCATGCCCGGCACATCACGATATATTTCGACTAAAAATCGAAAGAATACGCCTGAGCGCGTCGAGTTGAAGAAATTCAACCGGGTATTGCGCAAAATGACGATTCACAAAGAAATTAAGTAAGTCATGGCTAAGAAGGTAGTTGCTTCATTGCAGACAGGTGGCGGTAAGGCGCACACCAGAGTAATCAAGATGTTTCGTCACGCCAAGTCGGGTGCGTATGCGTTCAAATCTGAGATTGTCCACAAGGATGATGTCAAGGATTGGTTCGCTAAAAGCTGAATTCGCATTTGATGCGGGCCGACCCTTTGTGGCCGGCGAGAACTTGGACCGCTTCCGTTGAGGGAGGGGTCCTTTTTTTTGCACCCAGACAACCGTCTGAATTCTCTCAATAAACAATGGATGTCATTCTTTAAGCGCATCTTCTCCAAGGAGAAAAAGGAAACGCTGGACCGTGGGCTTGCCAAGAGCAAGCGTACGGTGTTTGACCGGCTGTCGCGCGCGATCGTGGGAAAAAAGGACATCGATGCTGATGTGCTTGATGAGCTCGAAGAGGCTTTGATCACCTCGGATGTAGGCGTTGACACCACGATGAAGTTGATCAAG
>CALACF010000448.1 GCA_937890245.1 uncultured Flavobacteriales bacterium | reverse complement strand
GTCTTTAATCACTTTAGCATGAACACCCGGATCCAGGTCGAGCACACGATCACCGAGGAGGTCATCGATTATGACTTGGTAAAGGAGCAGGTGAAATTGGCCTACGGCGAAAGCATCTCAGGACGGAATTACTACCCCAAGCTGCATTCGATCCAATGCCGGATCAACGCCGAGGATCCCGCGCGGAACTTCGCCCCATGCCCTGGCGTTATCACGAACTACCACCAGCCCGGTGGCCACGGCATCCGCGTCGATACGCACGTGTACAGCGGTTACATGATACCGCCGCATTACGACAGCATGATCAGCAAGCTGATTGTCACGGCGCAAACGCGCGAAGAGGCGATTACGAAGATGCAACGCGCCTTGGATGAGTACATCATCGAAGGGGTCAAGACGACCATCCCGTTCCATCAGCGCTTGATGCTGAACGACAAGTTTCGTTCGGGCAACTTCACGACGAAGTTCCTCGAGGAGGAAACAATCTAGAGCTGGTACGCCTCAGCCCTTGAGCTTGTTTGCTAGGGCGGTGGTGCTGCGGCCGGGGACAAGGTCGAGGGCCTGTACGGAGCCGCCGCGGGCCAGAACTTCTGCGCGGCCGACGATGTAGCTGGGGTCGCTGGGGTCGCTGCACGTGGGGTCGTAGTCGCCGCCCTTGACGAGGATTTCAGGCGCGAGGGCTTCAATGAGCTTCAAGGGATTCGGGTCGTCGAAGATGACGACGGCATCAACGGAGCGGAGGCCGGCGATGATGAAGGCCCGGTCGTCTTGGGGCACGATGGGGCGATCGTCGCCCTTGCCCAAGGTGCGGACGCTGGCGTCCGAGTTCAGGCCGACGACCAGGCGGTCGCCGGCATCGCGTGCAGCCTGCAGATAGGTCACGTGGCCGCGATGCAGCAAGTCAAACACGCCATTGGTGAAGACGATGCGTTGTCCATCAGCCCGCCAGCGATCACACTGGTCGCGCGCTTCATCGAGGGTCAGCACATTCATGGGGCCTGCTTTTTTTGTGCGTCCGGCGATTTTCGCAGGCCCGGCTTCTTTCGCAAGCCAGCTGACATCAGCGCGAGGTAGCCCAGCCCGCCCGAGAGGACGATCATGCCCGTTTGGGTGGCCCAGACGACGTTGGCTGTTGCAAGGCCCAATTGGCCTGAATACCCAAGAGCGATGAAGGCCAATTGAACGGCGTAATGGTAAGAACCGATCCCGCCAGGGGCCGGGATGACCATGCCGAATCCGCCGGCGACGACGATGAATAGGGCTTGCCACGGTGGCATAGAGGCGAGATCGTCGATGCTCCAAAAGATGACCATGGCCATCCAGAAATACATGGACCAAATAAAGATGGTGTGGCCGACGAAGGCCCATTTTCGCTCCATTTTCCGGATGCTCAGCAGTCCGTCGCGGATGCCGGATAGGAACGCGACGACTTTTGCGATGGGTGGCCAGGCGGCCAGGCGTTGGCGCTGCGTCCAAAACGTGTAGAGTGCGGCGATGGCGATGGCCGCTGCCAGGCCGACCATCCAGACGCTGAATTCCGGCACAGCAAACGAGGCGCTGAAC
Source organism: uncultured Flavobacteriales bacterium (assembly GCA_937890245.1). GTDB lineage: Bacteria > Bacteroidota > Bacteroidia > Flavobacteriales_D > Sanyastnellaceae > UBA8752. Next base: position 3,131 of record CALACF010000448.1, on the reverse strand, counting down.
TCCCTGAATGCCTGGAAGTTGAAAATCACGGCAATCCCCGTAAAAAGGAACAGCATGACGAAGTCAATTACGCGCTCAGAGAGCACAGTTCCAAAGAGCTTGTCCACGGCCGCGCCGTCGGTTTGGTTGAGCGCGGCACAACGGGCGAGCTCGCCGCTTCGGGGCACAAAGGTGTTGGCAAAGTATCCAAAGGCCACTGCGTGTACGCCGCGCGCATGCGGAACCACTATGCCAATCGGTCGCAGCAGCAACTGCCACCTCAGGCCGCGGCTGACAATTGCCGCATAGCCCAGCAAAACAGATCCTGCGATGCCCTCCCACGACACCTTGCGCATGTCCGACCAAAGCGCATCCGGGTCTTCGACTGTCCCGGACGCAAGCCAGAACAGGCCGGCTCCGATGGCGAGAAAGACGAGGTAGCGCAGGATACTTTTCACGATTGAAGGGCGGTTTTACGGAAGAAGGCGATTGGTCGCTGTGTCCGGAAAGACGACGGTGGGTTTGAAGCTTCGCGCCGCCTCCAGGGTCATGTGGCCGTAGGCGATGACGATGATGATATCGCCGGGTTGGCATCGCCGCGCTGCGGGCCCGTTGAGGCAGACCTTGCCTGTATTTTCTTCACCGCGAATGACATACGTTTCGATGCGCTCGCCGTTGTTGCAGTTTACGATCTGCACTTTTTCGCCCTCGACAAGGCCCGACGCCTCGATCAGCGCGGGGTCCAGGGTGACGCTGCCGATGTAATTCAAATCCGCCTCGGTGACGGTAATGCGGTGCAGTTTCGCCCGCATGACTTCGATTAACATGCCGCGAAATTAGTCAATCCTGCCCTCGGGACGCAGCCACTGCACCACCGTTCTGCGATTCCACGCATGCTCAGCCGGCAGACAAGGCGTTCCGTCCTGGCAATGGTTGCGCAGTTCGCGCTCACCCCGCCCCTCAATGTCAATCCTCTCCGGGTCGATTCCCATGCCAATCAATGTGCTGGCAGCCAAAGCAGCCCTTCTTTGTGCCAGGCCTTCGTTTGCCTCTGCATTCCCAACAGCCGAGGTGTGGCTTATTAAAAGGACGCGCCAGGGCTTGCGCTTCATCACTGCTGCAACGGCCTCAAGCTGCTCCATCCCACGCCCGCTGATCTCTGAGGCCCCTCGCCCGTATAGCAACAGCGCCGCCCGGTCGCGGCGCATCCACGCCTCCGGGCTCAAGTCAGCCGACCGGCCGTTCAATGTTGAGCGGTCCGTCGCCGGGCCCACTTCAAAGGCCCCCACTTCTATGAGCGGCAACAGCACCAACGTCCACACCCCGTTCTCAAACCGCGGCCGCAGCACCCGCACTGTCCTACCATCCGGTGCAACGACCTCCACCTTTGGCGCTTCACCACAATTCGCCGGGCTCGCTTCAGGGCCCGCCCGGAACTCCATTCGATGCGCCCGATCCTTGTGCAGCCCATCCAACGGCACAGCGCCCGTCGCATCCGTGGCCTCCCACACCCCAGGGGCCGTACTTACCATCCAGCCGATCGCCGGCATCCCACCACACAACAGCCGAAATCGATAGCCGGCCCAGCCTTCGTCGCCAGCCGCAGTCGCTCGGTGGCTCCAAATATCCAGACCAGCGCCACTAGTGCGCTCGCTCGAAAACGCACGGCTGCTCGAAAACCAAGTCACGCCCCCGAGCCCACGGCACCAGCCCACCTCATCAGCCGAGCTATTCAGCGCGCTCAAGGGCTCCACATCCTGGTACGCGCTGCGCCTAGAAATTCGGTACAAGTCAAATCCGCCCTGGGCCTTCGGCCCATCGAGCGCATCGCAGGCATAGACAATGTCCCCTGCATTCGGTGCGGGCGTCAACTGCGGCATCCGTTGCTGTCCTCCCAACGCCGCGGCCCCCGGCACCGGCACGGGCGCAGACCAAGCGAGCTCGCCCGAGCTCACGCTCGTTCCAGCCTCCACGCTCACCCGCTCACGCTCGGACATGAAAATCCTACATCGCCCCGCCCCGTTGCAAGCCCCGATCACCGCCAGCCCCAACACCGTATCGATGTCCACATGGCGCACCCCATCAATGCCCGACCAAGCATCAAGCGAGCTCGGCGCCAAACCCGTTCCGCCGATGTCCGTCCAATTGCCGCCTGCCCAACGTGCCGACCACAGCATGGGCTGCTCTCCGGGCAAGGCCCGCGTGTAAAACAAGGTGCCGACCTCGGAGCCCACGACGATGTCGTCGCCGGCGCTGCTCAATTCGACAGCGCGCGCCAATGTTTCTGGTTGGGCCGCGCTGGATTGGCATAAAAGCACAGAAGCAGCGAATACAAAAATCGACCGCGCCACGCCCCTCATTTTGACTTGGACTTTTCCGCCTTCGACTTTTCCTCGAGCCAATGCTTCTCAGCAGCCTCGGCCGCCGCATACCACTCCGCACCAAAACGGCGAATCAAGGCCGACTTGCAAAATCGCAACACGCTCAATCCCAGCTTTCCCCCGCACAAAGTCGCCGCCTCACATATAGGCCAACGGTGGTAATTCAGTGCCAACACATCCTTCAGCGGCGTCAAACGAATCGGGTACAAATGGCAACTAATCGGCTTGTGCCACGTCGTCTCACCCGCCAAAAAGGCCTGCTCAATCGAACATTTCGCAATCCCCTGCTCGTCAAACACCGCATACACGCACTCCTTGCCGTTGATAATTGGCGTCACGTAATCCCCATCGCCATCCACCTCATAAAGCCCCACCCGCTCAATCTCCGCCAGCGCCTTCTCACTCAACCGTGGCCGAACAACATCAAATACCTCATCGAGCTTTTCGAGCTCGTCCTCCTCCAACGGCGCGCCACTCTCGCCCTCCACGCAACAAATGCCCTTGCAAGCCGACAAATCACAGCAAAAATGCTTGTCGAACAAGTCGGCCGAAAGGAGGGTGTCGTCAATGAGAATCACATCGCTAAATTAGGGCTGCATCGCGGGCGCTTCCTCACTGCGCTTATCTTTCTCGCCTCAATGTTGTCGATAAATGACCAATGGAACCGGGTGCGCGGCCTCCGCCTTCCAGCATTGGCCAATGCGGCCCGTCTCCGTTCAGCCTTCTTGCGGGCGCGGCGTTCAGGTCGACCACGCATGCCAATTTCCACCG
>CALACF010000447.1 GCA_937890245.1 uncultured Flavobacteriales bacterium | reverse complement strand
CCCGATGGCGCTGTCTATGAAGGCGAGTACAAGGACGGTAAGGCACACGGCACAGGCACTTTGAAGCCTATCGATGACGCTGGCAATTAAGGGGGATTCAAAAACCTAGATCCTCTTTATATCGGCAGCAGGCTCGCTTGACGTCTAGATTACCCCCAATACCTGAATTGTCTTCCGAGTTGTTTGAATTTGACGTTGTCATTACGGCGCAAGGCGCGCAATGTGGGTTCGCTAATACAGTATCGTTTGCAGAATTGCCGTGAAGTGAGCCACTGGTCCTCACAAGGCGGACAGAGATGCGCCTCAACTACATCTTCAAAGAGTTGCCTCATTTGGGCTTTCAGGTCTTTATCCATTTACGCTGCTGATTCTTCGTTAATGGAATAATCGAACCATGAAGGAGCCTTGGCAGGCATATTGATCTCTGTAACCTGGTGCACACATTTGGGTGCGACATATGGCAACAAGGCCACAAAAATTTTCAAATATGTCTTTTTGTCTGTTTTTTTCATCTCCCCCAAAGTCTCTTTGACATCGTCCATTTGTCCCTCCACTATTTCTAGAAGTAGTTCCCTGACATCGCGCGTTATTTTGTTAGGTGTTCCTTTCTTTCTGGGCATAGTTTCCCCTTTAATATTGCTCGGAACTATTGTTCCTCGCAAGTCTCAATACGGTTTCTCAAGCCACCCACCTTGGTGGCCTGAGCGATTTGGGCAAAGCCTCCCCTTACCCATTGCGAATGCTTTTTTTGCATCGCAACAGGGGGCTGCTTTACCCTCAGCGTGTGCTTCCCTCTCCTCTACCACCTCGGAGCCACCGTCGCTTCATCGGGCAGGACGATATTGCTCGTTACGTCCCTCGTTGGTTCAGCGCCGAGCCGCGCCCTCTACCCCCGTCCAACTTTCGCCTTAGGTTCTGGCTCTGTAGAATTCCATTCTAGCCAGATGAATACAACAACAACCGAATCGTGACCGGATTAACCGTGACGCATAAGATGCCGAGGGCAAAGGGCCTTTTACCCCTTCACACTATAGATATTATTTGGCCTGTTTTGTTTTCTTTCAAAGCCATAATCCACCTCAGTTTTCGCTCTTTTTCGGGGGGTTGCCTGACAGTAAAAAACCCATTTCCTCAGCAATTACAGGGCAATCAGGCTGTTGATTCGCTGTGGATAATTATGCTCCGCAGACATCAATTGTCCATAGATCCAGGGGCTCTATCAAACCAACAGTTCTGAACGCATACAAATTTGATTTACAGGTCTCTACGGTTCAGGCTATATTGTGGCATGAACCGAATTGTCCTCACCCTGTTCGCGTGCCTTTTTGCTATGTCCTTGAGCGCACAAACTGTTGATCTGCCTTACAACCCCGACTCGAACGCGGACCAATACGTCGGTACGCCTGACCTGCTAGACTTCCTGCCCAATTTTGGTTTGCCTTTCGAGGTCGGTGAGCTGATGGTGGACGGCATGACACTCGAGCAATACCTCATCGAGCTCAGTGATGGCGTGACCATGGTGGGGGTCGAACTTCTGTCCGATACGGTATTGACCTTCACATTTTCCAATGACTCGGTGACCACCATCCTATTTCCCCAGGGCATTACCGGCCAGCAGGGCCTGCAAGGTCCTCCCGGCCCACAAGGTGACCCTGGAGCGATTGGTGATGTTGGCCCACAAGGTGAAGTCGGACCACAGGGTTCCGATGGCTTGAGTGCTTATTTGGTGTGGTTGTCGGTGGGCAATACCGGTTCAGTAGAAGATTTTATGTCTTTTCTGCGTGGCGCAGATGGAGCGGACGGAGCAACAGGTGCAGATGGAGCGGACGGAGCAGATGGTGCCAGCGCTTACGGAATCTGGCTCTCCCTTGGCAACACAGGCTCCGAACAAGACTTCATCGATGCGCTCAGCATTGAGGCGAACTTGCCAACCTTGGTGGGCTGCGCTGACGTCTCGGCTTGCAACTTCAACCCGGCTGCTACTGCCAATTACCCGGCGCTCTGCCTCTATGCTGACGCCTGCGGCGTCTGCGATGGCCCGGGCGCGATATACGGCTGCGGATGCACTGACATCCCAGAGGGCGACTGCGACTGTAACGGAGTCGACGGTGACGCAGATGGCGACGGCATCTGCGATACCGATGAAATCTTGGGCTGTCCCTTTGCAAACGCTTGCAACTACAATCCAGTGGCGACTGAGGATGACGGCTCTTGTACTTTCTATTGCCCGGGCTGCCCGGACGAGACCGCGTGCAATTACGATGCTGACGCAATTCAAAACGATGGGTCTTGTGAGTACCCTGTGGACCTATACCTCGTTGATTACCTCGACTGCTTTGGTGAGTGCTTAAGTGACGAAGATGGTGATGGGATTTGCTTGGAAAATGAAGTGTACGGCTGCACGGATAGCGGCGCGTGCAACTACGATCCTCAAGCAACGGAAGCAGGTATCCCCCCCTGCGAATACGTCTCCTGTGTAGGGTGCACGTACGAATTCGCTTGCAACTTTGACCCTGACGCCACTGTTTCAGACAACGGCTCGTGTGAGTTCGGAACGTGTCCAGGTTGCACACATATGGAGGCCTGCAACTACAACCCGACGGTGACGGAGGATGACGGGAGCTGTGACTTCACTTGTCTGCCGTGGAATCAGCTGGGCGAGGACATCGACGGGGAGGTTAGCCATGATCATTCTGGACATAGCGTTTCACTTTCTGCTGACGGATTAACCGTGGCCATCGGTGCTCCCTTTAACGATTCAGGTCACGTAAGGCTCTATCAGTGGGACGGAGCTGCGTGGAATCAGATGGGCGAGGACATCGATGGGGAGGCGGAATGGGATCAGGCTGGGATTAGCGTATCACTTTCTTCTGACGGATTAACCGTGGCCATCGGTGCTACTACGAACGATGGAAATGGCACTACCTCAGGTCACGTAAGGCTCTATCAGTGGGACGGAG
>CALACF010000446.1 GCA_937890245.1 uncultured Flavobacteriales bacterium | reverse complement strand
CACAGGGCAACCGGCGCAGTCGGGGGACGTGGGCTTGCAAATCGTTGCGCCGAGCTCCATCAATGCTTGGTTGGACTGGCCTGGATTGGCATAATCAAGAAGGGACGTTGCAAGCGCTTCGATGGCGGTTCGGCCCGGCGCGCGGTCAACAGGCAGTTCAAGGTCGAGCAGTCGGGCGACCACACGGATGACGTTGCCATCGACCACGGCCACCGGCTCACCATAGCAAATGCTGGCAACCGCAGCCGCAGTGTATGGGCCGACCCCCGGCAAGGCGAGCAGCCCAGCAGCCGTGTTGGGGAACGAGCCGCCGGCCGCAGTTACAATTTTCGCCGCCTTGTGCACATTTCGAGCGCGGGAGTAATAGCCCAGCCCTTGCCAGCATTTCATGACACGCTCTGAAGAAGCGGCCGCCAAGTCTTCGACCTGGGGAAATTCGACGAGAAAACGCTCCCAATAGGCGCGGCCCTGATCGACCCTTGTTTGCTGCAGAATCACCTCGGAAAGCCAGATGGCATAGGGGTCACGCGTCTTTCGCCACGGCAGATCGCGTTGTGCGGTCCGGTACCATTTGCGGAGTGGGTCAATCAGCGGGTGCTCCTCGGAGGGGGCGGTAACAGGGGAGTTCGGTGTTTGCACGGCACAAATTTGAGGAAATTTTGCTCTTGAGCCTCACAATCAAGGGATGTTCACTATTTTTGCCCGCCCAATCCTATGTTGGGTTTCAAAGTATTGACTACTAAAGCGTAAGCAAGGTGGCTGAAAATAAAATGACCAAAGCGGACATCGTGAGCCGCATCTCTGAAAAAACTGGTATCGAACGTCAAGACGTTCAGGTGACAGTTGAAGCATTCATGGAATCTGTCAGAGAATCTCTCGAATCGGGAAACAACGTGTACTTGCGTGGTTTCGGAAGTTTCATCGTCAAGCGTCGCGCTGCCAAAACTGGCCGTGATATCTTGAAGAATAAGACGATCCAGATCCCAGCACACAACATCCCATCTTTCAAACCGGCGAAAAGCTTCATGGACAACGTGAAGGTCAACGTCCCGGCGAAGAAGTAATATTTCCCTTACCTGCATGATCATTCAACGACTGCGTAAAAACTGGATGCTCCCACTCATTGTAGTGTTGGGCGCCCTGTTGATTTCGTTGGTCATGCAACTTCCACGCGCTCCCCAGGCCCCAGGCCCAGTGGATGCGGATGCCATGGCGGAGCTCCAAACGGAGCTGCCTGTGGACCCCGTTGCGGCGGCGGTTGAAAAGGTGAGTGGACCCAATCCTATGGAAGGCGTCCAGGCCTTGCTCGCAATGACTCGTGGCGATTCGCCCAATGTCGATGCGGTCATCGCACTGGGCCGTCTTTCTATCCAAAGCGGCCAAATGGACAAAGCGCAACAGCGCTTTGAACAAGCCATTGAACTGGCCCCGGAGCGGATCGATCCATACGTACAACTCGGCATGCTCGAGTTGGACGAGGACCGTCCCGCCGACGCGTTGCTCCATTTTGAGCAGGCGGTGGCTTTGGACTCTACCTACACCAATGCACTTTTCTTCATGGCACAGAGTCATGAACGGCTCAGCAGCCCTGAATTGGCATTGGATTTTTATGCACGGTGCATCACTTACGCTACAGACACAGCCGTTGTGGCCGGTGTCGAGCAGCGGATGGCCTTGCTTCAATCACACATTAACTCATAACCCCTCCCATTATGCCGAGCGGTAAAAAGCGCAAACGCCACAAGATGGCGGTGCACAAGAAGAAGAAACGTCTCAGAAAGAACCGTCACAAGAAGAAGAAGTGACTTCTGTGATATGGCGTGCTCCGTTTTTTGGAGCGCGCCTTGTCGCTTAAATCTGAACACGTGAATATCGAGTTGGTAATCAACTCGACCAAGAAGGGCCTCCGCATTGCGATGCTTGAGGACGGACTCTTGGTTGAATTGCACGAAGACAACGGTGACCAGGATTACGCAGTTGGCGACATATATGTCGGCAAGGTGCGCAAGGTGTTGCCCAGCCTGAATGCTGCTTTCGTAGACATTGGTCACGGAAAAGACGCATTCTTACATTACTTGGATCTTGGGGCTCAGTACCTCAGTTCAAAAAACTATGCAGCGCGATCCATCAAAGGGTCGCAGCAGACGTCCAATCTCGGCGCTTTCCGCCTTGAGAAGGACATCGACAAGAAAGGAAAAATCAAGGACGAAGTGGCCGCCAGCCAAACGATGCTGGTTCAGATCGCCAAGGAATCGATTTCGACAAAGGGACCCCGCCTCACAGCGGAGAT
>CALACF010000445.1 GCA_937890245.1 uncultured Flavobacteriales bacterium | reverse complement strand
TCGGTTCAGGCCAGGGTGCGGGTGTGCGTATTCTGGTTGACTGACGGGTTGACTGACGGGTTGACTGACGGGTTGACTGACGGGTGCGTTAAATTCTCGGTCGCCGCATCAGACGTAGATTCAGACGCTCGGGCCTTTGAAACAACGAGCCTTGTAACATCGACGCCCACCGCCATTTCTGACGCAAGTTCAGGCGTGATGGTTTCGTCAAAGCCAGCAATCCAATCTGTCGCCTTGCGGACACTGCTGAAAACGCGAAGCGTGGATTGAAAACCTGTTGGCGCTTTAGCTTTTGAAACGACTGTACTGGCGTTCTGAATTTCTCGCCAAAGTTTTGTTCGGGCAGGAATGACCAAGGCCCGGTGGTGCACGCCAGCCATCGAAGCGGCATCGGTCCACCAAGCGAGTGCCGTAGGCTCCAGCAATAAATGTCCAGCTGGCACCACAATCAGCTCAGCCACCGTTCGGTCGGCAAGCAATTCTTGGCGCTGGGAGGCAACCCGCTGGGCGAGCGCCAAATCGATGATCAGTTCCTCAGCCAAGTTCACGGTCATCAGACCGTCTTGAAAATGAAAGTTGCCGTAGGGCGCTTGGTAGTTGAGGGCGTAAGCCATGGTGCCAAATTAATGCCCAGCGATCAATTGTCGCAACCGTAGTCGCTGAACGGACTCGGCGAGCAGAAGTACAGATCCGCAGTGATATCCCCCTCGACCAGCTCGCGAATCGAGCTGAGTGAGTAGCCGAGGCCGATGACTTCCTGCTTGGTACGACTGGCCCAAAGGCCGATGCCGCCGGCGATGTTTGTATACTCAGGGCGGTCTTGGATGACGCCCGTTACAGGCGCATTGACAGCGAGATAGGTGTCTAGCTCGCTGTTACCGATGGTCAGTACGAAGTCAAAGGCCCGCTCCTTCTGGATGTTTTCGTCCCAGCGTCCAAGAACGCGCGTGACGAAAGGGTCGTGCTCCAAGCGCGAGGCGAGGAAGCGGTAAAACTGCTCTCCGTCCACGCTCAACTTGATTTCCTCACCCCCCTCGTCGTCCGAGGAAAATTCCGTTCCCAGTTTCCAGTCCAATACATGCTCGGTTTCACTCACCATTTCTGTATGCGCGCCGTCCGCCCAAAGGCGCTCAGTGTAGAAAACTCGAAGGCCTACCTCGTAGCGCTTGGCGCCTTCGGTTGTGCTCCATTTGAAGTTGATCCGCTGGTAGGAAGAGGAGCCGCCGCCGGTGCTGGCCCAGTTCAGCCCGAAGCCAGGGAGGCCAGCTGGCGGGTTGGAAATATTGCCAATCGCACTGGCGATCAATGTGGTAACTGCGGAGATGGGCGCGCTACCGTCTTGGAAGTTGATGGTGAGCCGGTACTGGAGCGACGCATCGAGGCCGCCGGGCGAATCAAATGTGTACGCCCGGTATTGGGGAGCGAAGAAAACGCCGTTGTCCGCTTTGTTGTCGAGCAGCGTGTCGCGGATTTCGTAGCTAACCAGCGGCGTGGTGAGCGTCTCGTCATCGATTGAGAAACCCTCAACCCAGGCGGTCAAAGCGCCTGCAACATATTCTGAGCTGTCGGCAATCAAGGCGTAGTCAAGCTGATTCCCCTCGCCTAGCCAAGTGCGGTTGATGCGAATCCACTGGGCGTCCTCTGCAGGATCGAGCAAGGCAAACACCACAGTTGAGCGTTCGTAAGGCGCGTTCAACTCTACATCCGTGGAACAGCCGGCGATGACTGCTACAAATAAAATTGTGGCAATAGTGAGCTGGGTAAACTTCAACATGGCTGCGAATTTACACCGAAGGCTGAAGCAAAAATGCCAACGTATCCACGTTGTCCGCATAATCTGCCAATCCCGGCCGCTGGGCCGATCCAAAGGGCAAGCCGCCGACGCCTATTCTGCACTGGATTTCATCTTGCCGAGACGCAAGATTGGCATTTAAAGTATCGAGGTCGTCGTAACGCTCCCAGAACATCGTGGCAACCGGAGAAGAAAGGGCCTCGTCCTCCTTGAAGAGGATGAATCCGTTCTCCAGCAAATCGACCGCTTCCAGCAGCCACAAGGCCTTGTGGTAGGTGTAATTGTTGACGTAGCGGTGGTGGTTGGCGAGGTGGTCCCAGCCGACCAGGGCTGCAAAAATGCGGTTGAGGTCGAAGTCTCGGGGGACGAAAATCTTGCTAGCGCTCCGGCACGCCAGGCCGAAGAATCGAAAAATGTCCGACGAAAGGTCGACGAGCTGTTCATGGGTCTCGTCGCCGCCGAGAACGGCCAGGCCCGAGCGTTGGCCCCGAATTAGATGAGGGACATGGGCGAAGTAGCGCTCGAAATGTTGACGCGTGGTATTGCTGCCCGTGGCGATGACCATGTCGAAGTCTGAGAGGCGGTCGACCAGTTCAATTTGGATGCCAATCCCAGGGGAGGCAGAAGCCCAGCCGGCAAGCGTGGCCGCTGTGAGGCCACCGTCTTCTCCACTTGTCTTGATGTGTACGCGGTGGCCGGCGACGACGGCGCATAAAATGTCGTGGAGTCCGACCCAAGGCAGATTTCCCGCCGTGACAATGGCGAGCATACGCGGCGCTTCTCCAGATATACCACCCTTGATATCAGCCGCATACGGATCTAGCCAGCCCTCTACATTTTCCGGCGCCAGGGCGTCGCACCAGTCTTGGAGGGCTTCGCGCAATTGGTCCTCGGCAAACCAACCGTTGAGCGCTACCGCGTATGGCAAGGCCGCCGCCAAGGCTCCCCAATGCTCACCGGGATCGCCAGCCAACACAGATGCAAAGCCGGCGCGCAAGGTGGAAATTGCTGGGGGGATGTGATTTGTCATGACGGCTGCGTGAAATATTGGGATTTCAAGCTGCAAAGATGCACCCCGAAATGCAGCGGCGCGTCGTAAATTTGGCGCCATGGCCATCATCATAACCGACGAGTGCATCAACTGCGGCGCCTGCGAGCCAGAGTGCCCGAACAACGCAATTTATGAAGGCGGCGCTTTGTGGTCGTTTGCAGATGGAACCGTCCTGAAAGGCTCGGTCGCCCACCCCGTTTCTGGTACTGTGGATGCGGACAAGGAGCAGGAGCCGGTGAGCCCAGACCTCTATTACATCGTCCCAGACAAGTGTACGGAATGTGTTGGGTTCCACGACGAGCCGCAATGCGCGGCGGTCTGCCCTGTGGATTGTTGCGTGGATGATGAGGCCCATCGCGAATCACAAGAGCAGCTTTTATCGAAAAAATCGTTCATGCATCTGTGAGCCGGACGCGACTTCATACCGCTATTTTATTGCTTGCCTTACTGGCAGTCGGTTCGATGCGAACGGCCGCACAGTCTTCGCAGGACGATTCGTCGCCGGCCTGCATCGACTCGCTGCGATCGGTCCACGCAAAAATCATGGCGAGCCCAGCTGCGAACCGCGCTGAAATTCTCGGGGCTATTTCTGAGCAGTTGCATGCCTGTATAGATTCGCTGGGCGCCTTTTCTGGCGAATTCGCAGCGCTGGATTTCATGGGCGTCATCACATCGCAAGACCAGCGCCTCCGAATCTGGACGTGGAATGCGCCGATGGATGATCGCACTTGTTTGTACGCGGGGCTGGTCGCCCATCGGCCGGAAAAGTCCAGTCGCAATCAGGGTGCGGGCGGGCCGGTCGACCTTTACGACTTGGCCGCTGCTGACAGCAGGGAGGCACCCGCCCTACAATTGAGCTACAACCAGGAGAATTGGCCCGGCGCCCTGTACTACGCAATGGCTCCCAATCCCACTAGAAACGGAATTTACACTCTCCTGGGCTGGGACGCCGGTGACGGGCGCGTCACCAGAAAATCGGTCGAGCCCCTTCAAATCAAAGATGGACAACTCCGCTTCGGCGCGGCCATCTTTGAAAGTTCTGGACAGCGATACATCTTGGAGTACCGCGACCAAGTCCAAGTCACCCTGCGCCACGAGCCGCGCGAAAAACGCCGGCCCGAGAGGATCGTGTTCGACCATCTCGCCCCTGCCGCTCCTCACCTCCAAGGTGTCACAGCCTTTTACGGCCCCGACCTCACCTTCGATGCCCTCGTCCTCGACGGCAAGATTTGGCGGCTCGAGACAGATGTCTCTGCCATCCAGCCCTTAAACGGCCAACCCTTCATCGACCCTCGGCAAGCACCTTGACTTGACACCCGTGGCGTATCTTTAGGCGCCATGAAAACAACCCAGCTGCCCTTTTCTGCATTTGCATTTCTCGCCACCCTGCTGCTTTCCTCCCTCTCCATTTCAGCTCAGAGCATGAGTGAAGAGGAAGCCCTCGATGTCTTGTACGGCGCCGTGGGCAAGGTCGCATCGAGCTACACCTTCGCCGATGTGATGACTTACAGCCTGGTCATGCGCAGCGCCGTGAGTGACAGCGCCATTGTCGGCTCGCTCCGCGTTCTGCACAACGAAGGAGACAGCGCTTTCGCCATTGAATTCAAGGTGGACAGCACGAAGTCGGTGACGCTTTGCGACGTTTCAAATCGCGCGGTGGTGATGCTCAGTAGCATGGGCAATTTGCGTTTGGGCCAATACCTAGACTATCCCAATTCAACCCGCACAGATTCAGTGAAATTTGGTCGCGTAAGTGGCGACCGTGAAATTGGCGGCCGGATGAGCAACCATTTCTTTCTCGAAGATCGCCACAGCATCATGGAGCTTTGGTCTGACAAGGAAGCCGGTGAAGAAGAGGTCCGCATGGGCCGTTTGTGGCCTGCGTTCATGGCAAATATGACGGCACTTGCAACAGGGAATCACTGGGGACTGCCCACAAGATTCACATCGACCGATACGCGAAAAGGGGAATTGCCTCAGCTAGAAATCGAATTAAAGATGATTGCCGCTCTAGAAAATCCGGAGACCATCACCATCACAGACTACACCTTTCCGAGAACGCCTCGTGATGAGATGATCGAGCGGATTGAGCAGGAACGATCTAAAAGAGAGAAAGAGTAAGGTCAGAGAGAACCCTGCGTTCTTGCCAGCTTACTAGGTATTACTGGCGGAAGAACACTTCGGTCGCGCCGTTTCCATACTTGTACGGATCGGCCGAGCCGCAGTTGCACGAAGGCCAATGCCTATATACCTCCTGGCTGATGGCTTCTTTCAATCGGCCGCTGCCCACCCCGTGGATGAAGATGATGCGCCGCACGCGCTGCTTCACTGCGAGATCCATTTGCATATTGAAGACGTCCATCTGTTTTTCAAACTTGGCATGAATGGAAAGGCCCCGCGGGCGCTCAACCAGTTTTTCAATGTGCAAATCAACTTCGATAAATGGCAGACCTTTGTCCGTCTGTACGGCATCCGAGCTTTTTGACTTGGGCGCATCAGCCGCCCGCTCCGAGGCACTGGCACCTGCGATGTCCGTCTGGCCGTAGGCCATTTGGGCCTGCCGATC
>CALACF010000444.1 GCA_937890245.1 uncultured Flavobacteriales bacterium | reverse complement strand
ATGCACCGGCGCATCGTCCGGCATGGCCTGAATCTCCTCGCTGTGCTCGGGGTCGACCCCGGCCTCCTCCATCACGTGGTCGTAGCAAAAAATAGGACAGTCAAATCGCGCGGCAAGGGCCACGGCATCTGATGAGCGCGCATCAATTTCGACGCGTTCACCAGCGCGATTGCACACGAGCTTCGCAAAAAAGATTCCTTCGACCAGGTTATAAACAAGCACCTCCTCGAGCTGAATGTCAAATCCCAGGGCAAGATGCTTGAACAGATCATGCGTCAATGGGCGGCTCGGCTTCATTTTCTCGAGTTCAATCGCGATGGATTGGGCTTCATTCTGGCCAATCACAATAGGCAACCGACGTTCTCCTTCGACTTCTTTGAGCACCATGCTATAAGCCCCGCTGGTGGAGCCGCTGGGCACGATGGCCGTGATTTCGAGTTCGATTTTCTGCATACTCAGTCCAAGGCGAGGATTGCAGCAGTCAATTTAGGCACGACTTCGAATGCGTCTCCCACGATGCCGTAATCAGCAGCCTTGAAGAAGGGCGCCTCGGGGTCCGTGTTGATCACGACGATCACTTTGCTGTTGTTCACACCAGCCAAATGCTGGATGGCGCCAGAAATGCCCACCGCGATGTACAGGTTCGGGCGGATGGCAATCCCTGTCTGTCCCACGTGTTCGTGATGTGGGCGCCAGCCAATGTCAGATACCGGGCGCGAGCAGGCCGTGGTGGCGCCGAGGGCGTCCGCCAGGTCTTCGATGATGCCCCAGTTTTCCGGCCCCTTCATTCCGCGGCCCGCCGATACGACGAGTTCTGCTTCTGGAAGTGGCGCACGATCGCCCGTTGAAGGCTTTGCGGCTTCGACCACTTGCACGCGACGATCGCCGACGTCCGATGAAAAAGATTTGACTTCAGCTGGGGCTCCGTCGTTGGAGCCGATGCCGAATGCATTGGGCGTGGTTGTGATCACGCGGCGATCGGACGACGCGGAAACCTCTGCTGTTGCTTTGCCGCTGAACACGTTGCGCTTGATGGTTTCGCCACTGGGTCGTCCCGTCACGCTAGCAATCAACCCGGCCTTCAAACGGACCGCCACCCGCGGGGCCACCGCCCGACCACTGTGGTCGTGGGCCATCACCACCGTGTCGGAGCCTTCACTTTCTACAGCGGCACTCACAAGGCGCGCCGACTGACCGAAGTCGAGTTCTTCAGCGCAGTGCAAAACACTGCGCACACCGACAGCCCCGAGGCCGCCATCACCTTCGATGGCGCCGGACACAACGGCCACAGCTTCTCCTTCCTGCGCGGCGAATGCGGCCGCTTCCAACGATGCTTTTGTGGCCTTGCCACCTTGCAATTGAACGTATACAATACTTTTCATGACTCTCTTAAATCGCTTTTGCCTCCTCGCGCAACAAGCGCACGAGCTCCTCTGGGTTGTCGGCGTCGACCAACTTCACGCCCGACTTTGCCGGGGGCAAGGCAAATCCTTCGACATGCGTCATCGCAGCCGCGCCGCAGGGCTCAACCACGTCCAACGGCTTCGAGCGTGCGCCCATGATGCCGCGCATGTTCGGGATCCGCTGCTCTGACATGCCTTTTGACGCGCTCAAAACATACGGTCCGTCTACGGTCACCGTCTCAATCCCATTCACCGTCTCACGCTTCATCAATGGCTTGTCGCCATCGTATTCGAGCGAGGACACCCAGGTCACGAGCGGCAAATCGAGCATCTCGGCAAGCATGCCGGGCACCACGCCGCTGTTGTGGTCAATCGTCTCCTTTCCGCAGAAAATAGCTTCATAGCTCCCCGATTTTGCCACAGCTGCGAGCTCACCGGCCACTTGGGCTGCATCGGCCGCCACCGCATTGACGCGAACAGCCTTGTGGGCTCCAATCGCCAGCGCCTTGCGGATGACCGGATCACAATCCGCTTCACCCACGGTCACCGTCGTCACCGAACCGCCGTTTTTTTCGACGAGCTCAATCGCGCGAACCAGCGCATACCACTCGTCATACGGGTTGATAATGAACTGAACCCCTGTCTCGTCAAGCGACTTGCCATCAGCCGTGAAGCCAATTTTCGTCGTTGTGTCGGGAGATTTGCTGATGCAGACTAGAATTTCCATGATGCCAGTTATTCAGAGCGGCGCGAAGATAAATCGCAATCACGGGGCTTCGTCGTATAGAAGCACATCGTCGTACATTTGTCGCCTCAAATTTCTGCAATGCGTACCATTCAATACCGAGAGGCGGTTTGTGAAGCCATGACTGAGGAGATGCGTCGTGACGAACGCGTCTTCTTGATGGGAGAAGAAGTAGCCCAATACAACGGCGCCTACAAGGCATCAAAGGGTATGCTCGACGAATTCGGCGAACGCCGGGTCATCGACACACCCATTGCTGAATTGGGATTCTCTGCCATTGCCGTCGGAGCAGCCATGAATGGCCTGCGCCCGATCGTGGAATTCATGACGTGGAACTTTGCGATCCTCGCCGCCGACCAGATCATCAACCACGCAGCCAAGATGTTGCAAATGTCAGGCGGCCAATACCCCGTGCCGATCGTTTTTCGCGGCCCCAACGGCCAGGCAGGCCAACTGGGTGCGACCCACTCGCAGGCCTTCGAAAACATGTACGCTGCCATCCCTGGCTTGAAAGTGGTGACGCCCTTCACGCCCTACGACATGAAGGGCCTGCTCAAGAGCGCCATCCGTGACGAGGACCCCGTCCTTGTTATGGAGTCTGAAAAGATGTACGGTGACAAGGGCGATGTGCCCGAAGGCGAATTCCTCGTCCCGATTGGCGTGGCCAACATTCGCCGCACTGGCACAGACTGCACGGTGGTGTCCTTTGGGAAAATCCTCAAAACTGTCCACGAAGCGGCCGATGTTTTGGCACAAGAGGGCATCGAGGTAGAGATTGTCGATCTGCGAACCATCCGTCCGCTGGACATCGATACGATCGTAGAGAGCGTCAAAAAAACAGGTCGGCTGGTGATTGTCGAGGAGAGTTTCCCCGTCGCAAGCATCGCGTCAGAGGTGAGCTACCGCGTTCAACGTCATGCATTTGACTACCTCGACGCCCCCATCCGTCGCGTTTGCCAAAGCGACACCCCCTTTGCATTTGCGACCACCCTCATCGAGGAGGCGCTCCCCCAAGTCGGCGACGTCGTTCGTGCAATCAAGGACGTTGCGTACGTCGCTTGAGTTGCTGAATTATCTTCGCGCCCCAATAAACAACCTTAAGCTAATTTAGTATGGATCAGGTCCTTTATCTCGTTGCAGCCCTCGCCGTCTTCGGACTCGTGGTGATGATGTTCAAAGCCAAATGGGTCAATGCCCAAGAAAGTGGTTCCGACCGCATGAGCGAAATCGCAGGTCACATCCGTGACGGCGCCCTCGCTTTCCTCAAGGCAGAATACCGCCTGCTTGCCATCTTCGTTGTGGTCGCTAGTGGCGTCCTTTATTATGTCAGCACTGTTGTGGACTCTACCCCGTGGTTCATCGTGGTGGCCTTCATTATCGGAGCGATTTTCTCTGCGCTTGCAGGAAACATTGGTATGCGCATCGCGACGGCAGCCAACGTCCGCACGACGCACGCCGCCCGGACTTCATTGGCCCAGGCGCTAAAAGTAAGCTTCACCGGTGGTGCGGTTATGGGCCTCGGCGTTGCAGGACTTGCCGTCTTGGGCTTGACCCTTCTTTTTATGGGCCTCGTACATGCCTTCATGGGCAATGGCTACGACTACCATCAGATGATGACCGTCTTGGAGGCCCTCGCTGGCTTCTCGCTGGGCGCTGAATCTATTGCTTTGTTTGCTCGTGTGGGCGGCGGCATTTACACGAAGGCTGCCGACGTGGGCGCTGATCTCGTGGGAAAGGTGGAAGCCGGAATCCCCGAAGATGATCCCCGCAACCCAGCTACGATTGCTGATAACGTTGGCGACAACGTGGGTGACGTGGCCGGCATGGGTGCCGACCTCTTTGGCTCATACGTGGCCACGGTGCTTGCTTCAATGGTGTTGGGCAACTACGTGATCAACGACAACGGCGGTATTGATGACGCGTTCGGCGGCATTGGCCCCATCCTGCTTCCATTGGTGATCGCTGGTTTGGGTATCATTTTCAGCATGTTGGGCATGATGTTGATCCGCATCAAGGGTGAAAATGCCAAAGAAGCCCAGGTTCAAGGCGCGATGAATCGCGGCAACTGGGGCTCGATTATTTTGACGGCTGTTGCACTCTACTTCGTACTCGAGCACATGCTCCCTTCATCGTTTGAGATGAAGTTCTTCGGCGAAGAGGCAATGCGAACAATTACCAGCTTGCAGGTTTACTACGCTGTGCTCGTCGGCCTCTTTGTAGGCGGTGCTATTTCGTACATGACGGAGTACTACACGAGCATGACGAAGAAGCCCGTATTGGACATCGTTCAGAAGTCATCTACAGGTGCAGCCACGAATATTATCGCGGGACTTTCAACGGGCATGATGTCTACGTTTGGCCCAGTGTTGCTCTTTGCTGGAGCGATTTGGAGCACGTACGAGCTCGCTGGATTTTACGGTGTGGCCATTGCGGCCAGCGCCATGATGGCAACAACCGCCATGCAGTTGGCCATCGACGCTTTCGGCCCAATCGCCGACAACGCAGGCGGCATCGCTGAGATGAGCGAATTGCCGAAGGAAGTGCGTGAGCGCACAGACATCCTCGACGCGGTGGGCAACACGACAGCTGCTGTAGGCAAGGGCTTCGCTATTGCTTCGGCAGCCTTGACTGCATTGGCCCTGTTCGCGGCATACGTGACCTTCACGGGCATCGACGGCATCAACATTTTCAAGGCAGACGTCCTCGCGGCGCTGTTCATTGGTGGCATGATCCCTGTCGTGTTCTCGGCCATGGCCATGAGCTCGGTAGGAAAAGCGGCCATGGAAATGGTCAAGGAGGTTCGCCGCCAGTTCCGCGAAATTCCGGGAATCATGGAAGGCACAGCCACGCCAGAGTATAGCAAGTGTGTCGACATTTCGACCCGTGCAGCACTTCGCGAGATGCTCCTTCCAGGTGCACTCACAATCATTTCTCCAGTCATCGTAGGATTCGTGATGGGCGCTGAGCCCCTCGGAGCATACATGGCTGGTGTCGCTGTTAGTGGTGTGGTTTGGGCCATCTTCCAAAACAATGCGGGTGGTGCATGGGACAACGCCAAAAAGAGCTTTGAAGCAGGCGTCGAAATCGACGGCGAGATGACATACAAAGGTTCTGAAGCGCACAAGGCAGCAGTGACCGGTGACACGGTGGGCGATCCTTTCAAGGACACGTCTGGGCCTTCGATGAACATCTTGATCAAGCTCACTTGTTTGGTGGGATTGGTGATTGCTCCGATGTTGGCCATTGGCGACAATGAGCCAAATGAGGCAAACGAGCCTGTTCAAGGGCACGGCAGCAATGTTGAACAAGTTGAGGTCCCTACGCAACATGTACAGGTTGTGGAAACTGTCGAGTTGACGGAGAACCACTGAGCTGACAGGTCCAAAGCGACCGCCACAATCCAATATCTAAATTCTGAACGCCATGCGCATCTCTGCACTTCACATCTCTTTTCTGGCTTTTGGAGCTGGCATGCTCGTCACGGGGTTTACTTCTTGTAGCGATGGTGGAAACGCGGGCGAAAGCGGAGCGCAGCAGCACGAATCAGTTGACAACGATTGGGGTATAGACCCTTGCCGTTGCTATGAGGAGAGCGTGACGGCATCGGAGATTGAGCTTTGTCGTGAAGCGAAGCATGATCCCAATTTCTTGTCGGCCTTGAAGGCTTGCAGTGACAAGGGGATCACGCCTACCAGTGCGATAGCAAACGCGCCGCTGGACGGCGAGTATCATTTCGACAAGAAGACGTCCATGATTCATTGGACAGGTCGCAAGATGACGGGCGAGCATAGCGGCTCAATGAAGATCCGCTCAGGCGTTTTCATCATGGATGGCGGTAAGATCACTGGTGGTGAAGTCGTCGTCGAGATGGGGACACTTCAATGCACGGATTTGAAGGGGGAAAAAAAGACGGACCTGGAATCACATTTGCGTGCCGACGACTTCTTCGGCGTAAAAGAGCATCCGACAGCCACGTTTACCGTGAGCAGTTCAAAACTGGCCGCCAATGGTGGTGTTGAAGTTGCGGGTGTACTCACAGTTAAAGGGGAGCAGCAGCCAGCAACGGCGAGCATTCATTTTGCGGCAGGCGATGCTGTGGTCACTACGGTAAAGATGAGCTTCGATCGAACAGCGTTCGGCATCCGCTACGGAAGCGGGACATTCTTTGATGACCTAGGAGACCGGGCAATCAATGACCAAGTCGAGTTGAAAATGCTCCTGGTCGAAAAGTTTGAGGACCGCAAAGGACTCTAAGTCCAGGTCGGCATCCAGGTCGACAAGCCCGCCGCAATTACGCCTTCTCGAAGAGACCGTGAAGTTCGCGGTCTACTCCAGTGATGATATTGCCGAGCTGATCTGGGTTGGTCTCAAAGTCGATGTTGTCGACGTCGATGATCAGCACCTTGCCGCGGGTGTAGGTTGAAATCCAAGCCTCATAGCGCTCATTCAAGCGGTGCAAGTAGTCCAAACGTATGCTCTCTTCGTACTCGCGCCCGCGCTTGGCGATTTGCTCGACGAGGTTGCCCACGCTGGAGCGGAGGTAGATCAGCAAATCGGGCGGGGTGATGAAATTCTCCATCAATTCGAACAGCGTGATGATGTTGTCGTGGTCGCGCGACGACATGAGGCCCATGGCCTGTAGGTTCGGTGCGAAAATGAAGGCATCCTCGTAAACAGTGCGGTCTTGAACAATGGGCTTGCCCGTTGTTTTCAGCGCGTGAAGCTGTGCAAAGCGGTCCGACAGAAAGTGAATCTGCAAGTTGAAAGACCAACGCTGCATATCCTTGTAAAAATCGTTCAGGTATGGGTTGTCCTCCACACTTTCAAAGTGTGGGGTAATCTTGTAATGTTTGGCGAGCAAGCGCGTGAGCGTGGTCTTGCCCGACCCAATGTTACCGGCAATAGCTATGTGCATGGGGAGGAAAGTCAGCCTGCAAAGTAATTCGCAGGATGCCACTCACAAAGCTTTGGGCACCTCGTTTATCAACGGCTTTACCCCATCATGGGTTTGTTCCCGGAATAGGGCGCGAATTTCCTCGGAGTACTGCGTATTCATGCTGAGGCGCGGCACCTTGAATTGGCCGCCGAGCTTCTTGCGGCCGCGCATCCAGGCCGTGAAAGTTCCGCTGGGGGCGAAGGCCACGTCGGGCAGCCCCAAGACGTGATTGCCCGTGCGCTTTGAATCGTAGTCCGAATTGATGGCGCGGAGCTTTTCGTCGAGGACAGCTGTGAAATGTTGGAGATCGATGGTGGTAGTGGCAGCAAATTCCAGGGTCCAAGCGTGGTGGTCGAGCCCCCGCTTGTGTACGGAATCATCACAGCCCTCTACACGAACGGCGGTCGCAGTCCAATCTCGCAGCTCTGCCCCGAAGACCGCCGCCGTTTCCGCCATCGCCCGCTCGGCGTCGCCGACCATCAGTTCTTCACCCGCCAAATTCAGATGGGCCTGCGTCCGTCCCGCTACTTGGAAACGGAAAGGGAAGCGAGAAGTGAAGCGGATTACGTCGCCGATGAAATAGCGATGAAGGCCGCCATTGGTAGAGATGATGGGGGCGTAGTCGACGCCGATTTCGATGTCGGCAAGCCCGAGCGTCTCGGGAAAATCTGGGGGGAGGCCGTCGGTTAATTGGGACAATGGGACAAATTCATACCAGATCCCGTAGTCGAGCATCAGGAGCATCTCGTTGGAACCCAACCGGTCCTGGATTCCGAAGCAGCCTTCTGAGGCGTTGTAGCTCTCGATGAGGTCGAGCCCGGCGGTGGGGGTCATGCGGCGGAAAGCCTCGGCGTAAGGGGCAAATGCGACGCCGCCGTGCATGTACATCTGGAGGTTGGGCCAGACCTTGTGGATGTCTTCTTCTCCGGCCAATTCTAACACGCGCTCGAGCACGACTTGTGTCCAACTCGGCACACCCGCCAAAATGCGAACGTCCTTTCTAAGCGTGCGTTGCGCAATTTTTTCGATCTTCTCGTCCCAGGATTCCATCAGTGCGATGTTGCGCGCGGGCGTCCTTCGCGCCTCACACCAAAACGGCAGGTTGCGGATCAAAAGGGCGCTGAGGTCGCCGGTCATAGGGCCTTGTGGGGTGTGCGGCGCGTGGTTCGCGTCGGGCTGTAAACTCGAACCGGCCACCACCAAGTGCTTGCCGCCGTACAGTTTGGCGTCGGGCTTGTTGTGTACGTACAGCGCCAGTAAGTCCTTCCCGCCTTTGTAGTGGCAGCCCTTCACGGCCTCCTGCGTCAGCGGGATAAATTTGCTGCGGTCGCTGGTCGTGCCTGAACTTTTGGCCATCAATTCGACAATACCGGGCCACAGCACGTCGCCTTCCCCTTCGAGAATTCTGTCAATCCAAGGGCGCAAGGCGTTGTAGTCGCGCACGGGTACAGCCGCCTTGTAGGCCGCTGCCGTCATTCCTTCGGCGGTTTCCGGGGTGATTCCGTGTGCCCGCCCAAAGTCCGTTCGCCCCAACGACCGCAAATGCGCGTGGAGCATGTCACCCTGCACCTCGACGGGGTACTTGCGGAACAAGTCGATCTCGTGGATCCGTTTCCGGATGAGCCAGCTAAAAACGGTGTTGACGGGCATGGTTCAGGGCGAGATGCGGTGGAAGTCTCGATTGCTGTCCTCGATGTCGTTTTTGACCGCGGCCATTTTCGCGGCGATCACAGCCCAAACACGGTCTTTTGCCAGGATGCGATTCATCGCCGGAACATCATTGTCCGCCGCGAGGGCCATATCCGCCAACAACTGATCACCACTGTGAATTAACCATTGAATCGCCTGCTTCTCTCCCTCGGCCCCGCGGATCAGCGCCATCAAATGTGGATGTCCATTTTTCATAAGCCAATCCCGAGCGCTGGCTACGTTCCTGAGCGCAAAACAAAACAGGCCGAGCTCCTGGTAACCGCTTTGGATCAGCCAGTCGCGCAGCTTGGCATTGCCCGAAATGGCTTCGCCCCAGGCCAATAGTACTTTGGGGGGATAGTTCCTGCTCACTGAGCAAATGTGGGACTTAAATGCGAACTACTTTCGCGCCTTGCCAGAGAAAACCTCCCTGTACAGCCCCGCCTTTTATCGTCTGTGTACCAGCACGGTCCTTTTCATGGCAAGTTTCGGCATGATCATGCCGGAGCTTCCGGCGCATTTGGAGGCGTTGGGCGGATCGCAGTACATCGGTCTGATCATAGGGGTTTTTACGTTGGCCGCATTTATGTCGCGCTTCTTTAGCGGTCGGATCGCCGATTTGGCCGGTCGGCGGAAGGTGATGATTATAGGCTCGATTGTCACTGCAGTGGCAGGTTTTGGATACCTCGTGGCGGCGGGCGTTTTTTCATTCCTGCTCTTGCGCTTTTTGCACGGCTTCAGCACGGGCTTTCGGCCAACCGGAACCACGGCCATGCTCACTGATATCGTCCCGGCCAATAGACGGGGTGAAGCGCTTGGATACCTCGGTATCGCGGGAAATACAGGCATGGCTGGCGGGCCGGTTCTCGGCAGTTGGCTCGCCGTTGAATTTGGCATGGACTGGATGTTTGTCTGCAGCTCCTTGCTTGGGCTGGCGAGCCTCTGGCTTACTTTCGGGCTGCCGGAAACCCTGCCCAAGCCGCGCCCAATTAAATGGAGCGATTTCAACGTCTTCAAGGGGGGCATCATCGATGTGAAGGCGTGGCCTGCGGCCATTTTTCTCCTTCCGATCTCCTTTGCTTTCGGTGTTTTTCTCACGCTGACCCCGGATTTTGTAGACCATTTGGGATATGTCTACAAGGGCTCGTTCAATACAATCATTGTCGGCAGTGCCATTGCGGTCCGTTTTTTTGCCGGCCGGGCAAGCGACAAATACGGCCGCGTTCCGCTGCTTCTGATGGGCGCGATTTTGCTGGCCACAGGAATGGGCATCTTATCAATCGCTGAGACAAAAACCATGGCCACCATCGGCGGCGTGATCTACGGTCTTTCTATCGGCATCAACATGCCAACGATTTTTGCGTGGACGGCTGATTTGGCTAGTGAGGGCAAGGTTGCCGTAGCCTTGGGGACGATGTTGATGGCCTTGGAAATTGGGATCGGTTGGGGTGCTGTTCAATCGGGCCTGACCTATGGTGGGGAGGTCGCAAATATTACGTTCATGTACAGCTTGTGTTCCGCTTTTGGAGTGCTGTCCACGCTTGGATTGGTCTACGCATTGTTCAGAATGAACAAGGGACGGGGTAAAAAAGTGGGTGTTGCCGGGGGCGTATAATCAAATTGCACGACCTACCTTGAAGCCATGGAATCGACCAGCGACCTATCCGTCAAAGACAGCACTGCACGCCGCGAAGCCGGCGCAACCGTAGCCCCATCTGCATTGCAGTTGGCCGACGTAAAGTTGGAAGATGGCTTGGCAGAAAAGCGCGCTGAGTTGCTTGGAGAATTCGTGGGACTCAAGCATTCTCTGGGGCAGATTCGCGCGGAACGCGATCGCCTCGTCGTAGAAAACCGTGACTTGGCGATGAGATTGGCCGTGGTCGAAGCAGACTATGCCAACCTGTTTTCATATGTCGAATCAGGCGGTGCCGGCGCTTGATTGGCCGATATAAATTCCTGACGGTGCTTCCCGGGTTCGATTATTGAGTCCAGACCGCTGAAGCGGTTTCCAAACTTCTATCTACCTTCTTGAAGAGCCCCTGCAATACTTTGCCTGGGCCTATTTCTGTGATGCTCGTTACACCAGAGGCGAGGAGGGTCTCCATGGTTTGTGTCCAGCGCACAGGGGCGGTGAGCTGGGCTACAAGTTGTGTGCGGATGACGGCGGGATCGCTTTCAGCTCGGCCCGTAACATTCTGGACAATTGGGCATTGGGGCGCTTTGAGTGGCGTCTTTTCGATGGCCTGCTCGAGAACGGCGCGGGCCGGCTCCATCAAAGGTGAGTGGAAAGCACCGCCCACAGGCAGCATCAGCGCCCGACGAGCGCCTGCTTCTTTGAGCGCTTCGCAGGCCTGCTCCACTGCGCCAGTTTCTCCTGAGATCACCAGCTGTCCCGGGCAATTGTAGTTGGCTGGTACGACGATGCCGTCTTGTGCAGCACAGATTTCTTCGACGACCGCGTCCTCGAGACCGAGAATGGCAGCCATGGTGGATGGTACCGCTTTGCAGGCGGCTTGCATGGCATCGGCACGCTGGGCCACGAGCTTGAGTCCGTCGGCAAAGTTGAGTGCGCCCGCGGCGACGAGGGCAGAAAACTCGCCCAGCGAATGGCCTGCGACGAAGTCAGCATCAAAGGCGCCTGTGTTGCGAAGGCCTTCAGCCAGGATGACCGCGTGTAAAAAAATGGCGGGCTGGGTGACATTGGTCTGCTTAAGGTCCTCGGCAGAACCCGTGAACATCACCTTGGAAATATCAAATCCGAGGAGGTCGGCAGCCTCTTCAAAGCGCAGCCGCGCAGAGTCGTGGCTGTCGTAAAGGTCCTGGGCCATGCCGGGAAACTGGGAGCCCTGTCCGGGGAATACCATTGCTTTCATGGCGGCGAAGATATCGGTTTTGACGCGTTCAGAACGCCATCGAAATGCCAATTGAGAGCACTTCTTTGAATTGTGTTCCAGGTCCGAGCAATGCGGGAATCTCCACGAGCACGCCGTCGATGGTTTCCGTGGTGGCGGCTTCTTTTTCGAGCGTTACGTCGTGGTCGTAAATGACCTGTGAGCTGATCGTTGTGGCGAGCCAGTCATTCACCTTCAGCGAGAGCAATCCCGAGAAGTTGATGTCGATGTTGCCCGGCTGGTTGAGGTAGTTTGAAAAGAGGTCCAATTGGCTTTCCCAATCCACACCCTCAGCGACGTGAGCGGTGAACCAGAAGCGCATGTATCCGCCAATTTCCGATCGGCTGTTTTCGCCGGGCTCGACGCCAAATGTACCGGCGGCAGCGAGCTCTTCATTTCGGACTACGGTCAATTTGTAAGTCAGCGGCGCGATAAAAAACTTGAAATGCTCGGCCTCGGGGGGCGTCAAACCGAGGGCCAGAATGGCGTAACCAGGAGACAGAAAGTCAGAAATGACTTGCGCTTTGTCGGGCGCTCCGTCGACCATGGCGTAACCGGGCAAGAATTGCGTGCGGAAATCCAGTAGGGCCGCCAAGCGGAGGTCAGCTTTCGTCTGTACGGAGTAGCGGGCAGACATTGAAAAGCGGTCATCGGTCTTGATCCACTGGCCCCCTTGAATTTGTTGGCCCAGGGCTCCGTCAATCTGGTAGCCGTGGGAAACCTTGCCGTGTTCTACGTCGTTCTTGAGGTTGAACAGCCCGGTGAAAGCCACGCTGCTCTGTCCGCCGCCAGCCCAATTGGCCAGGGCCGTCTGGCTCAAATTCAATCCCACTTTACCCGATGTCGTCGCGGCAGAATCCACGGGGTTTTCGTCAACTGACAACACGTTCTGTTCGAGCTTTTGAAACGTGTCCTGGGCATGGATGTTCGCAGTGAAAGTGGCGACGAACAGGGGGAGGATGGCAATCAGTTGCTTCATTACGATTACAAAGAAAGTACGCGTAATGCACGGATTGAAAGGCTTGCTCTCGAAGAAGTCACTATCTTCTTGTGCTTAAGCTGTACCATGCTCCTCGCACAAGTCAAGAATTTCTACGTTTGCACGGGCCTGTTGGCGATTTTCTGGCTGCCATTGGTGGCCACCGCGCAGACCACCTACGTCGTGCCCGGTGAAGGATTGTGCGAATGCCTCGATCCAGCGGATTATTTGCTGCTTAAGAAAAAGCTGACCATAGCCAACACCGGATTCGTCTCGTACTACGCAAATATTGAAGTACTGATCTCTTTCCTCGGCTATTACGGTCTTTTCGAGCCACATGTCTACAACCTCAATTACCCCGATGACTTGCTAGTAGGCGTCGGAGATTTGAGCTCTTTGCTCACGGGGTTCAATGTTTACCCTACGTTTTCCGGGGCGCTGTGCTCGTGGAACGTGGTTGTCGTGGCGAGCCACGGTTGGATTTTAGATGGCGGCGATGGCAGCAACGAGGCGTACATCCACGAGTCGTCCTTCGACGAGTTCGACGGCACAGGCGACGAGATGTTCGGCGCCTGTGATCTTAACAGCTTCGACCTCGAAATGGTCTACTCGGATTCTGTGGTGATGCTCACGTTCGCCAAGCGTTACGCCGGTGGCGGTGCACCTGTACCCGACTGAGCTCGGTGGTCGAAATCAGTTCACGTTGAAGTTCAGCAGGAGGCGACTCTGGTAACGGTCCCCATGCAAAATCTCTTGGACCTGTTGCAACGGCGCCAAATCAGCATCGGTCAAGCCCACCAACTCTTGCAAAACGGTCGCATGCTGCACCCCTATCAAGTCCTCCATGAAGGCTTCAAATGGGTCCTGAACTTCAGGCAATTCGACGAGTTCGTAGTTCGACATTGAGGCCAATTCAGCAGCGGCTTTCACTGCGTCTTGTAGCCCTCCAAAGCCATCGACCAGCCCGATTTCAAGCGCGTCTTGCCCAGTCCAAACCCGCCCGCGGGCTACTTCGTCGACTTCGTTGATGGTCATCCCGCGGCCTTCAGCCACGCGAGAAATGAAGTCGTTGTAGATGTCGCTGATGACGCCATTCATGACGATGCGCTCCTCGGCATCCAGATTTGAGTGACTGCTGAACATGTCGGCATGATCGTGAAGTTTGACGTTATCATAGCGCAGGCCGAGATGCCCCTCGAGCAAGCCGTTCATGTTCGGAATCATGCCGAAGACGCCGATGCTCCCCGTTATGGTATTGGGTTGGCATAGGATTTTATCGGCAGCGCAGCTGATGTAGTATCCCCCCGATGCAGCCAGGTCGCTCATGCTTGCCACGACAGGCTTGCCGGCCTCTCGCAATTTGACGGTCTCACGCCAGATCACATCGCTGGCAAGTGCCGACCCACCCGGGGAATTCACGCGCAGTACCACAGCGCCCACTTCTGGGTCCAGGCGTGCGTCACGCAAGGCCCGTGCGATGCGTGCAGAGCCGATGGTTTGATCGTCGCCCTCTCCGCTCTGTATGCCTCCCACTGCATAGACCACGGCGATGTGGGTTGCATCAACTGCCTCAGCAAGATCGTCGGTTTCGCTCTCTTTATCATCCTTGGTTTTATCGGTGTCATCGGCGTCTTCCAGGGCGATCATTGCCATTGCCAGCATGTCGCCCATGGCGTTCGGGTTGTGGTATCGGCTAAAGCTCACCAGTTCTAGCTCGTCGTCACTGTCGATCGACACGCCTTTTTCCTCGAGCAATGCGACCAATTCGTCCTCGTACATCAGCGCATCATAGAGACCTAGATCAATGCCCGCTTGCGCAGACCTAAGGAGCATGCCGTTGGCAATTTCGTCCAGACGTTCCGTCTTGAGGTCGCGTGAGCTGGCGATGTCACTGCGCATTTCCGACCAAAAATCTTCAAGCAAAGCCTGAAGCTGCTGACGATTGGGCTCGCTCATGCTTTTGCGGGTGTAGGGCTCAACAGCACTTTTGTACAGGTTGTTGGGGCCGCGAAGCACTTGCATCTCTACGCCCAATTTCTCGAGCAAACCTGTCAAGTAAGTGGTTTCGAGGTTCAAGCCGAGGATATCGGCCATGCCTTCGGGATGCAACAGCATCTCGTCCGCCATCGAGCTCAGCCAATACGCCTTCTGGCTCTGCGTCTCGCTCCATGAAACAATCCACTTCCCGGATTCTTTAAATTTGAGCAGCCCCTTTCGGACTTCGCCCAAAGTCGAAGGGTAGCCACCGACACCATTGACTTCGAGCAAGATGCCGAGGATGTTCTCATCCGCGGCCGCGCGCTCCAAGTCAGCGAGTAGGTCGTTGAGTCCCATGGTCTTCTCTGGAGAGAAGTCGTTGAAGTTGACGGTGAAGGATTGGCCCAAGCCTCGCTCAACAATGCCATCATCAAATGTCAAATGCAGGACGCTTCCAGATTCGATGTCGGCGTCAAAACTACTGCCGCCTTCTACTTCGCCAAATGCGTCGACCAAACCGCCGACCATTGCCGCAACGAGAAAAATAATGAGAACTCCACCGGAGATGAGAAGGGCGAGCGTGGTGCCGATCATGCTCGACAGGATGTTTTTACCAAATGACATTCGGCTAAAGTAATCGTGGGCGAACTTCCGGCACTGTGAACACCTGCATAGAAATATTCATCGGCTTGGGCTCAAATTTGGGGGGGCGATCGGATAGACTCTCCTTGGCACGGGCGGCATTGCAGTCGAAGATCGGTCGTATGCTGAGCCAGTCCGCCATTGTTGAAACGACTGCCGTAGGCATGGCTCCAGGTACGCCGGCCTTTTTGAATCAGGTGGTAGGCGTCGAAGTCTTGCGCGGAGCGGATCCGCAAGCTGTGATGGCCGAGCTGCTCCACATCGAGCGTGCGCTGGGGCGTGTTCGTCACCAGCGAGATCATGGAGGATACGCATCGCGAACCATCGACCTCGATTTGTTGTTGTGGCCGGAATTGGAATGCTCATTACTGGCTGACGGTGCCGCCCCGGAACTTATCTTGCCGCATCCTCGCCTGCTCGAGCGCGATTTTGTGCTGGGCGGCTTGGCGGAGATAGCGGGTCGCGTAGAAATTCCTGGTGCTTCGATGGCGGTAGGGGAGGCGTTGAAAAAATTGCGGCAAGGCTAAATTTCGATGGGGCTAATTTTGAAGCAGGTCAAGTGAAAATTCTGTACAAGCACATCGCCGTAGAGGGCAATATTGGCGCGGGCAAGTCCACGCTGGCGGCAGCCGTGGCAAGGGAATTGAACGTTATGCCTATTCTCGAGCCTTTCGAAGACAATCCCTTTCTCGAGAAGTTTTACGATGAACCTGAGCGCTACGGATTTCCCGTGGAGCTGAGCTTCCTCGCCCAGCGATTCCATCAGATGAAAGCCGCGGTCGACAGCCGCAACCTCTTTCAAGGCGCCTTGGTTTCGGACTACGTCTTTTCAAAGAGCCTGCTCTTTGCAAAGAACAACTTGCCTGTGGACGAGTTTGCGCTGTTTAAGAACATGTTCGACTTGATGATCGCGCAGTTGCCGCGGCCAGAAGTGGTGTTGTATTTGCGGCCGGGAAGAGACCGCCAGCGCGAGCAAATCCAGGCGCGTGGCCGCGATTACGAGCAGACCATCCAGGACAGTTATCTCGATCAAATCGAACGCGCTTACGAGGGGCATTTTCGCCATGCGCGCGGCAGCCGTGTCTTGTGGGTGGACACGGGGGGGCTTGATTTTGTTGCCTCTTCAGAAGATTTGAATGCGCTGCTCAGCTTGCTCGCCCGGCCTTGGAAGCCCGGGGTTCACAAGGTGAGGTTGTAAGCCTTTAGGCTTGGACGCCGAGGACTTCCGCCATCTTCGATCCAATGTGAGCGGGGCTGTCCACAACGTGGACTCCGCACGCGCGCAAGACCTTCTTTTTTGCTTCTGCGGATTCTTCTTCGCCTGAAACGATGGCTCCCGCGTGGCCCATGGTGCGGCCTTTGGGAGCGGTGACGCCAGCAATAAATCCGACGACGGGCTTGGTGCCGTGGGCTTCAATCCAACGAGCAGCTTTGATTTCGAGGTCACCACCGATCTCACCGATCATGATGATTCCATCGGTATCTGCGTCGTCCATCAGGAGCTGAACCGCGTCGAGCGTCGTGGTGCCGATGATCGGATCGCCGCCGATACCGATCGCTGTGGATTGGCCTAAGCCAGCTTTGGTGATTTGGTCGACAGCTTCATACGTGAGCGTTCCGCTCTTCGAGATGATGCCAATGCGACCCGGGTTGAAGATGAAGCCGGGCATGATGCCCACCTTTGCCTCACCTGCGGTCATTACACCAGGGCAGTTTGGGCCAATCAAGCGGCAGTCGTTCCGTCCGTCGAGCGAGGCCTTCACCTTCACCATGTCGGCAATGGGGATGCCCTCGGTGATGCAAACGATCACCTTGATGCCGGCGTCTGCGGCCTCCAAAATGGCGTCTGCGGCAAATGCGGGTGGAACAAATAATATACTCACATCTGCGCCCGTCTGATTCACAGCGTCTGATACCGTGTTGAACACGGGCCGGTCTAAATGCATCTGGCCACCTTTCCCTGGGGTGACACCGCCTACTACGGGCGTTCCGTAATCGATCATTTGGCCGGCGTGGAAGGTGCCTTCGCTGCCGGTGAATCCTTGGACGATGATGCGAGAATCTTTGTTGACCAGAACGCTCATGGGGTGGGGGTATGGTGAATTGGTGCGCGGGTTTGCGCGCGGCAAAAGTAAGGATGGGTGGCATGTCTTCAGCGTTGCGATTCGCGACTATTTTTCGGACATGGAAAACCACCCCCTCGACGGCGAAACTATTTGCGCGTTATCCACTCCCCACGGGATCGGAGGCATCGCCGTGGTGCGCGTTTCAGGCCCCTCGGCCTGGTCGATCGTTCAGGGCTTTTCCCGCCGATCATGGGATCGCTCCCAAGCGGGTTCCGTGGTTTTATCCCAATTATTCGACGGAGATCAGGTCCTTGACGAGGCGCTGCTCCTTCCGTTTGCAGGGCCTGCGTCCTTCACCGGAGAGGACATCGTGGAATGTCACGTGCACGGCAGTCCTTTCATTCAGCAGCGCCTGCTCGAAATGCTGATCGAGGCAGGGTGCCGAATGGCCCTTCCAGGAGAATTCACACAGCGCGCCTTCCTTCACGGCAAGCGAGACCTTGCCCAATCGGAGGCCATCGGCGACTTGATCCACGCCGAACACGCTGGCGCACACCGCCTCGCGGTGGAACAACTGTCCGGCGGATTCTCAGCCGAAATCGCTTCCTTTCGCGAGCAACTCATCTCGTTCGCAGCCCTGATGGAGCTCGAACTGGACTTTGGGGAAGAAGACGTCGAGTTCGCCGATCGGCAAGGATACCGCCGCCTGCTGACCGACCTGCTCGCCAGAATCGACACGCTGATCGGCAGCTTTTCAACGGGCCGCGCCATCGCAGAAGGGGTCCCCGTTGTCATTCTGGGCGCGCCCAATCGCGGCAAGTCGACCTTGCTCAATGCCTTGCTCCAAGAAGACCGGGCCATCGTATCGGCTACACCCGGTACCACCCGCGACGT
>CALACF010000443.1 GCA_937890245.1 uncultured Flavobacteriales bacterium | reverse complement strand
GGTCTCTCTATATGTAGACGAACGGACGAAACTCGACGAATCCGAGTTCCGCGACGAAACGTATGGCGGGAAAAGTTTCCGCATCCGCTCGATTGGAAAGAAGTGGAGCTACATGCAGGCTTCTCGCTTCAACACAAATGCACAACCCTTCTACGTGATGGTCGATCTTGACGGCGAGCAAATTGGTGGAACTGCTGGCTACGACCCCGATCCGAAGCCCTTCATCGACTTCTTAAACGACGGCCTCGAGCGGTTCAAGCACTGAACAGCACGAGAAAAACGAACACACGACGCGCACAAAAAATACCGCGACACTTACACAAGACAAGCTCCAGCGCATCGATTGAACGATCGAGACGCCCCAGATTGGCCCCATGAACAGTACAGATAAAACACCCGCAACGCCAACTGTCGCCAGTCATGACGCCATTCGCGCACATTTTCAAGAGGCCCACGGGGTGCTCGAGGCGATGCTCGGGAATCCGGACTTGATGGGGGCCGTTGCGCATGCAGCAGAAGCTTTGTCGGGCAGCATCTCAAGGGGAGGGAAAATCATCTCTTGTGGAAATGGCGGCTCGATGTGTGACGCCATGCACTTTGCCGAAGAGCTTACCGGACGCTACAGGGACGACCGCAAACCGCTGCCGGCCATTTCTATTTCGGACCCCTCACACATGACCTGTGTGGGCAACGACTACGGCTTTGAGCAGGTCTTCTCGCGCTTTGTTGAAGCAATGGGCCAACCGGGCGATGCGCTTTTGGCCATCTCCACTTCGGGCAACTCGCCCAATGTCCTGCGCGCTGCCAAAGTGGCCCGCGAGAAGGGAATGACCGTGGTGGGTCTCACGGGCAAGGACGGCGGCAAGCTTGCGGCGCTCTGCGATGTGGAGGTGCGCGTGCCTTGGAATGGAGCGGCCGATCGCATCCAAGAAGTGCACATCA
The DNA here is from genome assembly GCA_937890245.1 of uncultured Flavobacteriales bacterium. Classification (GTDB taxonomy): domain Bacteria; phylum Bacteroidota; class Bacteroidia; order Flavobacteriales_D; family Sanyastnellaceae; genus UBA8752. The sequence continues at coordinate 3,011 of CALACF010000443.1, read as the reverse complement.
AGTGCATCCATGCATTCATCGACCGCATCGAGGCGGGCTGATTCTAGATTGACATGCTGGTAACATTAAGCGCAGCTGCCCTGGTCGGGGTGGACGCAAAACCTGTATCCGTAGAAGTGAGGGTGGGCCGTGGCATCCATTTTACGCTGGGCGGCCTGGCGGGGAGCACAGTTCGCGAAAGTCACACCCGGATTCGTTCGGCGATTGAAGTGTCGGGGTACCGCTGGCCCGGGCGTGGGATTACGGTAAATCTGGCACCTGCGGATCTTCCGAAGGAGGGCGCCGCCTATGATTTACCACTCGCCCTGGGCATCTTGGCCGCCAGTGGCCAACTGCCCGCCGCGTCGCTCCATGGGACGCTCTTTGCCGGCGAGCTCGCTTTGAACGGAGATTTGCGTGCAGTTCGCGGCGCCTTGGCGATGGCTACGTCCTTGCCCGAGCTCCTGCATACTATGCTGCTGCCCGAGGATTCGGCCGTGGAGGCTGCCTTGAGCGGCGGACCAAACATTTACGGCGCCGCGAGCTTGTCAGCGGTCGTGGGACATCTCACTGGAAGCGCACCGCTGGAAAGAACGCACAATCCCATCGCCGACCAAACGATCTGCGATGCGCACAGCGACAAAGAGGCTACCGCTTCACTGGCCGCAGTTCGGGGACAGCAAGGCGCATTGAGGGCCCTGGAAGTGGCAGCGGCCGGGGGGCATCACTTGCTGATGATCGGCTCGCCAGGTGTGGGGAAGACCTTGATAGCACGTGGCGCCTCATCTCTGATGCCGCCCATGAGCGCAGTCGAAATGCTTGAGGTGAACCGCATCCATTCTGTCCACCGCCAGGCCACGGGTGAGTTGAAATTCGGGCGGCCGTTCCGGTCGCTCCACCACAGTACGACCCTGACGACCTTGATCGGCGGCGGGCGCGATCCGAGGCCCGGAGAAGTTTCCCTCGCCCACCTCGGTGTGCTGTTTCTCGACGAATTGGGCGAATGGCAGCCGCATATTCTCAACGCCCTGCGCCAACCCATCGAATCGGGATCGGTGAACGTAGCCCGCTCGCTGGCCACCGTTGACTTCCCTGCTGAATTCCAATTGATCGCCGCTTGCAACCCCTGCCCTTGCGGATACCACGGCCACAAGCATCACCCCTGTGATTGCAGCCTTCACAAGATTTCGACGTACCGAAAGCGATTCAGCGGGCCCCTGCTTGACCGGATTGACATACAGGTCCAATTGCAACCGGTGCCAGCCGAGGCAATGGATCCGAAAATAGCCTCAACTCCGGTTTCCGAGCGGCAAGCGCGGGTGTGGGCGGCGCGAAAAATCCAGCAGCGCCGCAACCCTGGAGGTCGACCGAACGGGCGCCTGAAGCCTGCGGAACTGCACAAATACGCTGCGCTGAGCAAGGCCCGCCGCGTATTTCTTCTCGAAGCCATGGAGCTGTACCAGTTTAGTGCGCGAAGCCATGACCGCATCCTTTGTTTGGCACGGACCATCGCCGATCTCGCCGGTCGGCTCAACATCGTTGATGGCGATATTGCCGAGGCGATTCAATACCGCCGCTCCGAACATGTCTAATCTAATTCCCCTCCGATCCCATACGCCTGAACTTGGCAACGGCACCTGGCTCGCGCCTGGCTGCTCGGTTATTGGACAAGTCTTCACAGGTACCCAATGCAGTATCTGGTTTTCGGCGGTCGTTCGCGGTGATGTCTGCGCCATCCGCATGGGCGACAGGGTGAATGTGCAAGACGGGGCGGTATTGCACGGGACCTTCGAGAAAACCGATCTGATCATCGGCAGCGATGTGTCGATCGGGCACAACGCCACCGTTCACGGTTGCACCTTGGAAGACGGCGTATTGATCGGCATGGGCGCCGTGGTGCTCGACGGGGCACGCGTGGGCAAGGGAGCCGTGGTGGCTGCCGGGGCGGTGGTACTGCAAGGCAGCCAAGTAGGGCCGGGAGAACTGTGGGCTGGGGTACCGGCCGTCAAGGTGAAGGACGTGCCAGAAGCGATGTCCGCGATGCTCGTGGAGACGGCGAAGCGCTACGTGGAATATGCAGCTTGGTACATTGGGAATGACAGCTGATCGGAAAGAAGGTCTCAGTCCGTCCAAAGGTCGCAAGCCTCCAAGGACAGGTTTGCACCGAAAAACACACGCGCCGAAGCTGAAAAACTCGGCGTGAGATCACTGACCTCAAAGCGGTGCGCCGGTCGATTAACAACACCTCCAGCCAAACCTGCATCAGCCAGCAAGCCCGCTGTCTCTAACGCCTCGGCAAGCGAATCAGCGACTGCTGCGGGTGCGTCAAAGATCTTGACACCTGCGCCCAAGACCGAGGCAAACCCAGCGGAGGCCAGCGGGTAATGGGTGCAGCCCAAAACAAGGCCGTCCAGATTGCCAAAGGCCGCCCGGTCGAGATAGCCGCGAATGATGGGCTCGATGATATTGCTCTCGCTGTGATGCCAGCCCTCTTCGATCAAGGGGGCGAGCAGTGGCGTCGCAAATTCGTGGACTTCTGCCGTACCGCCCGCGCGAAGCAAGCGACCGTATAGACCTGAGGCCACGGTGGCCCGTGTTCCGATGACGCCGATACTTGAAAGTCTGGACTTCACCACTTGGGCAACCACGGGTGCGACCACGTCGATGACGGGAATGTCCGGTCCTACTTCCGCCCGTACCGCATCGAGTGCATTTGCAGAAGCGGTGTTGCACGCGATGACCAAGGCCTTGCAGCCAGAATCGACCAAATGGCGCGCAATCCGAGTAGCGTAGCGGCACACCAAAGCCGGGGAGCGCTCACCATACGGCATATGTGCAGTGTCCCCGAAATAGTGGATGCGTTCTGCAGGAAGCCGATTTTCGATGGCATGGGCCACCGTTAATCCGCCGATTCCAGAATCAAAAACGCCAACGGGTGCCCCGCCCTTGATCAAATTCCGAGCTTGGACTTGACGAGGGGAAGCACGTCCACACCTCCGTTCCAAACCGTTCCGCCGGTTGAAGTGTCGAAG
>CALACF010000442.1 GCA_937890245.1 uncultured Flavobacteriales bacterium | reverse complement strand
GGCTTCACTCAATGCGATTTGTGTCACTTTGTTCTCGACATCGCCGTCTGCGACAATCTCGCGCTCGTGCCAGATCTCGAGGTCGCCCTTGTCCGGATTGATGATGACAGAGAAGTGCTCACTGAATTCCTCGTCTTCGGTTTCGATTTCGAACTTCTTTGCGACCATCTCCTCGAACACCTGAATCAGGATGCCGAGCATGACCTCGCGGTTGATGTTCTTCAACTCTTTGAACTCCGCGAAGGAGTCGATTAGATTGACTTGGTCCATTTTTACTTGAATGAAATCTTGACTTTGGTCAAGGCGATGTCGACAAACTTGATGTCGTGCTCCGTCTCAACCCAATGCGTTGCTTTTCGGCCTTCGATGCGCTCTTTGACGCGTGTTTTTACGACGATGACTGCCTCGTCGACTTTTTCCAACAACCCTTCGACCCGGTGACCGTCCAACAATTGGACTTCCACTTCACGCCCCACATTTTTCAGGTACTGTCGGTGTACCTTCAATCCTTGGTCGAGACCCGGGGTGCTCACTTGCAATGAAAAATCGTAGCGCTCACCGTCGATTTGTCCAGCGATATGGCGCGAGAGCTCCATGCACTTGACAATCGGCATCCCCGCGTCGGCATCGACCCACACGCGGATATCCGAACCCTCAGAGACGGTGCAGTCCACGAGGAACCCGTCGTGCTCGGCGAGGAAAGACTCGGCCATTTCGCGGATGTAAGCGGTTTGAATCATCAGATTTGAGTCGTCGGTTTGTTCAATATTGTGTCCTTCTAGTCTGCGGGGTTGGTGTAAAAAAAAGAGGGGCTGCTGCCCCTCCTCGTTGTCCGGCCCGCGTGGTAGACGGTGCAAAAGTACTCAAAACTTTAGGATTTCAACGCTTCTAAGGACAATATCCCCACCTTCGCCCCGTATTCGCTCTGTATTTGCCTCGAATTTCGCCCCATGCCGTGCCCGCGCTCCCTGATTTTTTCTCTGTCCAGTGTCTTTCTCTGTGCCTTGCTCTATCCCAATTCCACCTCGCTTGTAGATGCCCAAGCACCAGTGGGACAGTGGGCTGACCAGCTTTTCTGGGGGGAGACAATCGGCGTAGCTGTCGGTCCGGACCTGGTTTATGGCGCCACCCCGCGCGGCGTTTTTTCTATGAATTCGGCAGGTGAACTGTCTCGCATTACCAAAGCCGAGGGTTTGAGCGGATCTGATGTCTCTTCTATAAGGTATGTCGAAGCCTACGATGCGCTGGTCATAGGATATGCCTCGGGCTTTGTCGATGTGTGGGTTGAAGGCTTGGCCTTGCCGTTCCCTGATATCGCCGAAAGCGGCTTGTTGGCCGACAAGGCCATTACGCGGGTCATCTCGGAATCGGGGGCCGTGCTGCTGTGTACCGCATTCGGCGTTGTAAACATGAACATCGAGCGGATGGAGGTGGCCGACACATGGACGCTGGGCTCGACCGCGCAACGGCTCGCTGCACGGGCGGTGGTGTCCGAAGGCGATGATTGGCTTGTGGCCACTTCTGGTGGACTTTTTCGAGCGCCGCAGAGCCACGCTTTTTTGGGCGACCCTGCGACGTGGATTCAGACGGATTGCCCAGGAACGGATTTGATCGACCTGGTGAGATTGGCAAATGGCACCCTTATCGCGTTGGAGGACAACGGGGGAGAGGACGCCATCTGGGCCCTGCTTCCGGGCGATATCGCGTGGACGAATTTGCTCGACGGCACGGTGGAAGGCGTCGTTTCGCTCGCCGCCCGAGGTGATGCATTCGCGGCTGCATTGCTGAATGATGTTCAGCTCTACGATGCTGAATTGCAGCCCACCGGGCGCATCAGCCCGGTGCAGGCGGTCTATTTGAAGCCGCAGCGCTTGGCCTTCGATGCGCTGGGCGGCTTGTGGATCGCAAATAAGTATGGCGGCCTGCTGTACGCGGGGCTTGGTGGCGGTTCTCCAGATGCGGGCCCGGTATTTCCCACGGGCCCGGGTTCGAACTACTGCACACAAATTGCGGCTTGGAATGACAATGTTTGGGTGGCCACAGGCGGCACTGATGCCGCGGGAACGCCCTTGTACATTCGACAAGGGTTCAGCGGCCATGTCAACGGATTTTGGCAAAATATTGATGCGCCCGATGGTGAGGCAGGCGTGGAAGGCGTGAACGACCCGGTGGCGGTAGCGATTGACCCGACGGCGCCTGAGCACGTTGTTTTCGCGAGCTTGGAGGAGGGCCTGATCGACATTCGAAGCGCGGCCGTTTCAGCGTTTCTCAATCCGGACAATTCGGGGCTCGCTTGGAATTCGCGCTGGCCAGATGAGCGTTGTACCGTGCGCGGCCTTGATTTCGACCGATTCGGGAATTTGTGGTTGGCAAACGAAGGGGCCGACCATCCGCTGAAAATGTTTACGGGCGACGCTTGGATCGACATGGAGGTCGAAGGGCTCGGCGGCCAAACGGAGGTCCGTTCGCTGATGGCGACATGGGGTGGCCAGATTTGGCTGGCCTTGCGCAACGGCGGGGTACTGGTGTATGAGACGGCCGGCACGCCTGCTGACCGATCAGATGACGACTGGCGGTTCTTGACGACCAAGGAAGGCGAGGGTGGATTGCCGAGCCTCACCGTGCTATCCATGGAGGAGGACCTCGACGGCGAAGTGTGGGTCGGCACCCTGACGGGCCCTGCCGTTTTCTACCAGCCGAGCGCCCTTTTTTCAGTCGCACCGCTCGATGCCCAACAACTGCTCATCCTCCAAGACGGCAACTATCAGTACCTGCTCGAAACGGAAGCAGTCCAAGGCCTGACCATCGACGGAGGCAACCGCAAATGGCTCTCGACCCAAAGCGGCGCTTTCTTGATTTCTTCGGATGGCCTTACGCAAATCGCCCACTTTACTTCCGACAATTCGCCCCTGCTCGACAACGACGTGTACGACATTGCGATCGACCACGCCAGTGGCACGGTTTACTTCGGAACGCGCAACGGCGTGATCAGTTACCGTGGCACAGCGACCAATTTCGTGGAGGAGATGGACGCCCTGCACTGTTTCCCCAATCCGCTCCACCCCGTCGATCCTTTGCTGGTGACCGTTGACGGATTGGCATACGACAGCCAGTTGCACATCACGACAATTGATGGCCGGTTGGTGCACAAAACGAGCAGCGAGGGCGGGCGCGCAACCTGGGACACGCGCGATTTATCTGGCGGCCTCGTGCCCGAAGGCGTTTACCTCATCTTTGCCGGGCGCGTCTCGACCACCGGCGGCGGCGGCGTGAGCTCAGCGGCATCGAGCAAAATTCTGATCCTCCGATGACGAATCACACCTTATT
>CALACF010000441.1 GCA_937890245.1 uncultured Flavobacteriales bacterium | reverse complement strand
ACCGCAGTGACCTCGCTTGGGCGGAGTCTTTTCGCGAACATCTTCTGCCTTCTTGCGCGCTCTACATGCAGCCTGAATGGGACAAGCGCGATGAGGCGACATTCTGGATCCTGTCGTACTTGGCTGAAAACCCCGAATGGCGCCTGTCTGTTCAGGTGCACAAATTCTTGGGGCTGCCTTGACGGGCTGGACCCGGCAGGCCAGAATTCAGTAGGCGAGCAAGTCGCGCAGCGCATCAGCCACTTTCTCAGCTGACGGCAGCACCGCTGCTTCGAGCGTGCTATTGAGCGGAATGGCGGGCAGGGGCATCGATCCGAGCACGCGCACAGGAGCGTCAAGCGATGAAAAGCACTCACTGCTGATTTTGCCGGCGACCGCCGATGCAAAGCCACCAGCCGGCTCCTCGGTCAAGACCAAGCATCTGTTGCAAAGGCTGACCCGTTCCATAACAAGCGCTTCATCCCAGGGCTGGATGGTCCGGAGGTCAACAACTTCCACCTGATTTCCAATCGTGTCGGCAGCCTCCAAGGCCCAGTGTATGCCACGCCCATATGTCACAACGCATATTCGTGCGCCATCGCTTGTGGCCTCGCGCACCACGCGCCCCTTGCCAAATGGCAGCAGGTAGTCCGCGTCGGGCTCAGGCGTTTTGGCCGCCTCAGTGCCCGGTACTTTAGACCAATACAGCCCCTTGTGCTCGAGCACCACGACGGGATTTGGATCGAGGAATGCAGATTTAAGCAGCCCCTTGAGGTCAGCACCGAAGGCGGGGTAGGCCACTTTGATACCGCGAATATTGCTCAACACGCTTTCGATGCTGGAGCTGTGGTACGGACCACCACTGCCATATGCTCCAATCGGGACACGGAGAACGCTGGTCGCTGGCCACTTTCCGCAGGTCAGGAAATTACTGCGCGACAGTTCCGTGAATAACTGGTTGAGACCAGGCCATAGGTAGTCGGCAAACTGAATCTCGACGATGGGTTTGCAGCCGGTTGCGGCCATGCCTACCGTACTGCCCACAATAAAGGCTTCCTGGATGGGGGTGTTGAAAACGCGGTCGTCTCCGAACTTCTGCGCCAGTGTTGCCGCCTCGCGGAAGACGCCGCCAAGGCGCCCGCCTACGTCTTGTCCGTAGAGCAGCGATTCTGGGTGCGCTGCCATGATTTCTTGCATCGCGTGCAAGGCCTGGTCTACCATCAAGGTGATCTCACCGCCAGCAGGACAGCGAACGCCTTGCTCTTCAGTAACCGGCGTGGGCGCGTAAATGTCGCCCATCAACAAATCGGGGTCTGGCTCATCTGCGGCCTGCGCAGCCTGCAAGTCCGCAGCAACAAGCTCGCTCGCCTCGCTTTGCACCTTGTCTAGGTCTTCTTCAGAAATGCCGAGCTCGAGTAAGCGCTTGCGCAGGTGAGGCAAAGGGTCTTGCTCCCGGTGTTCTTCCAAATCGTCCCGGTACCATTCCCGTCGAACGCCACTGGTGTGGTGTCCGAGAAGTGGAACGGAAGCGTGAACCAACACGGGCCGGCGCTCCTCGCGGGCCAGATGCATGGCCTGATCCATCGCCTCTATACTGGCCTCCAAATCGTAGCCCTCCACGTGGATCGCCTCGATGCCGGGAAAGCCCTTGACCGTGGTCATCGCATCAGCAAAGTGAATTTCGTCTGCCTTTGCAGAGATATCCCAACCATTGTCCTGCACTAGAAATACAATAGGCAATTGGCGCAACGCCGCCATGTGCAAGGATTCGCTCACCTCGCCCTCGGTCATGGCGGAATCACCGATCGAACAAATAACCACCGGTGCAGCATCGCCCTCGACCTCCTGGCCCAAGCCCTGTTGCTCGCGGTACTGCAATCCCATGGCCACGCCCGCGGCGGGGATGGCCTGCATGCCAGTCGCGCTGCTATTGTGTGGAATCCTTGGCAAGCCATCGCGCTTCAAGGCGGGGTGGCTATAATAGGTGCGTCCACCAGAAAAGGGGTCGTCCCCTTTCGCAAAGAGCTGCAACATCAACTCCTCGGGGCGGATGCCCAGGGCGAGCAACATCGCATCGTCTCGGTAGTATGGGAAGACGTAGTCCTGGGGCCCGAGCAACTGCCCGGCTGCAATCTGGATCGCCTCATGCCCGTTTGCGCAGGCGTGAACATACTTCGAGGTCAATTTCGCATTTTCCTCGAACAAGTCGCTCATCGCGCGGGCCGTCACCATTGTTCGCCAGCCTTCGAGCAAGCGCTCTCCAACACCGCGCCGCATGGATTTTGACGACTTCTGCGATTTTTTCCCCATGGTTTCACTCACGCCGCAAAGATACGCCGCCCTTTCGCGCCGTCAAGGAAGCGTTCCCCCTGATAATTTCATCTGGATAGCGTGAATTGGACCAAATTATATGTTGCTATAATTGGAATAACATGTTGCCACCGTAATTGGTCGACAATATAGTTGATTATCAAGCATTCTAGTTGTTGTTTTATGAAATTTGAATTGACCAATTGTCTAGACTTATGTCCGTTTCCTATCACGCGCTTTTGCGGCGATTTGCCTTGAGTGCCGCCATCATTTTTTCCTCCTTCATGATGATGAATACGGATTTGATGGGGCAGGAGGGCGCTGATGGATTGGCCTTGATAAGCGAGGTGATTGAAACGACGGATTTGGGGACGACGCATAGGGTGTATGCAGAAAACACAGAATTGGCCGACGGGTTTCGGGTGATCAGTGTGTTTGGCGGGGGTTCTGCCAATGGAACCGCCGAGAGTGCTCAGCTTTCCGCCGAAACAACAACCAGCTTCTTTCAGCATGAGCATGGCGGTTTGAGCGCGGATCAGGTGGTTGAGGTGTTGTTTGCGAGCTTTCCAAATTTGGCGTACGACAGTTGGTTTACCATTGGGGATGCGTTGGGCAATGCAAATGCCTTGGGCCAAGTGGGATCACCCGATTGGGGGGTTGCGGCTGCTGCCTTTGAGGCGGGAGGAGATTTTCTGGTAAACGACGAATTTGGCGGGGCCTTTTATCTATTGCCAGGTGCCGCGGCGCAAGGCCAGAGTTTGGATGGGCGGGTGCTGATAGGACAATTTACTTCGACCGGTGAGATTCAGATCCAAGCCAATCTTCAGTGGCGGCCAAATGGATCGGATGCTGCACTGCAGACATTCGGGTTGGCTGTGACGCTCACACCTGAAGTTCTGGGCTGCATGAATGAAGGCGCGTTGAACTTTGATGAGGCGGCTGAATGGGACGATGGCAGTTGTGAGTTTGAGGTGAACAGCGATGTAGCGTTGGTCTGGGAAGAGGTGCTGTTGGCCGAAGAGAATGCAGGCCCTGAAGGGACGACGACTTACCGTGTGTGGGCCCAGCTTGAAAGCGTGGATGACACCCTGATTGCTGTTTTTGGAACCGTGATGCAGCCCATATTCATTGGGGCGTCCGACGGATTTTTTCAGCATGACAATGGCGCAGCGCTCGCGCCCAATGTCAATGGATTCTTGCTGGGGTTGATGCCCGATTTGGCGGCCGATTCATGGCTGGCCATTGCCAGCGCTGCAGGAGGTTCTGACCCGACAAATGTGCTTGCTTCCGGACTTTCTTTGGCGTCTTTTGAATCGGGTGGCGCGCTCGAGAGTGATCCCGAGTTCGGCGGCTCCTGGTTCGTCCTCCCGTCTGAAGCGCCACCGGCTGTGGCGAATGACCTTGGCCGGGTGCTCATTGCGCAGCTCACGACTGCAGGACAAGTTGAATTTAACGCATGCCTTAATTATCGCACGGCTGAAGGATCGGCTGAGGCGCTCGGCTTGTCGGTGACCTTCCCCGACGAAGATCAGGCGCTTGGTTGTGAGGACTCCGATGCTTGTAATTATGACGCAGCGGCCGCACCGGGCGGGTGGTGTGAATACCTGGACGCACTTGATGTCTGCGGCGGACCCTGCCTCGGGGATGCTGACGACGATGGCGTGTGCGACAGCGACGAAGTATCGGGTTGTATGGACACATCGTACGACAATTTCGACGCTGCTGCGACCGATGACGACGGCAGCTGCGCAAACGCTGAGCTCGGTGTGCAGCTCGAATCGCTTGTATACGAGTGGGTCGCCGGC
>CALACF010000440.1 GCA_937890245.1 uncultured Flavobacteriales bacterium | reverse complement strand
TGACGACCACCACGACCACCGCCACCGCCGCCACCACGGCCACCACGGCCGCCACTTCCTCGGAAGTTCGGGTCGTATGTCGGCCCTTCGCCGAGTTCGGCAGGCATTGGCATCTTCCGGACTTCAGACCCAATCAGCTTCTCAATCTTGGAGAAGTTGAAGAACTCGTCGGGCTTGATCAACGTGATCGCCATGCCCGAGCGTGAAGCCCGTGCTGTTCGACCAATCCGGTGTACGTAATCCTCTTCGTTTGGCGGGACGTCATAGTTGACGACCAGCTCGATGTTGTCGATGTCGATGCCTCGGCTCACCACGTCTGTGGCGACCAAGATTGTGATTTTCCGGTTTCGGAAGTTGCGCAGGGTTTCTTCGCGCTGCTTCTGCTCGAGGTCCGAGCTGATTGTGCCGACGTTGACGCCGGCCTTTTTCAACGAACCCGCAATGATATTTACGGAACGCTTCCGGCTCGAAAAGACGAGTACGCTCTTTAAGTCGCGGTCTTTTAGCAGATGCACCAATAACTGGGGCTTGCTGTCCTCGTGGACGGGGTAGGCCACCTGCACCACATTTTCAGCGGGCTTGCTCAAGGCAATCTGGATGGTTACCGGATCGGTCAGCATGGTGCCGGCGAGCGTTTTGATGCGCTCGGGCATGGTGGCCGAAAAGAGCAGTGTCTGCCGTTTCGGATTGCAATGCTCGACAATGCGGTTGATGTCGCCGAGGAAGCCCATGTCGAGCATGCGGTCGGCCTCATCCAAAATCAAGGTCTCGAGTTTCGAAAAATCAACGTATCCAAGGCTTAAATGCGAAAGCATCCGTCCTGGTGTCACGATGACGATATCGGCACCCGTCTTGAGCGCCTTCTTCTCCCGGTCAAAATCCTGGCCCGATCCGCCGCCGTAAATGGCGACAGAAGAAGTGCCGGCATAATACCCAAAACCTTCGATGGCCTGGTCGATCTGCATCGCGAGCTCGCGTGTCGGCGTGATGATCAGCACCTTGACGTGGTCGCCTTCGCCGCGCACAATATTGTGCATCACCGGCAGAACGAACGCGGCCGTCTTGCCCGTGCCCGTTTGTGCAATTCCGATCACGTCGCGTCCTTCAATCACATGGGGAATGGCCATCGCCTGTATCGGCGTCGCCTTGTCAAAGCCCATCGAGTCAAGTCCGTCAAGGATGGTATCATCGAGTGGCAACTCATCAAAATAGCAACCCTGGGGCTCTTCTGGCGTCACTTCCTCCGCAGCTTCTTGCGTCGCGTCTTGCGTCGCTTCAGGCGTAACTTCCGCCTTGATCTCTTCTTCTTCGTTCATGCGGCGCAAACTTCGGCCATAACTGCGCACACCCCGCGCAACCTCCGCCCACATTTTGGGTTTCCATTACGGATGTTTTCACGATCTTGTCGACTTATGCCAATCAACCTGCGATCAAAGCTCATATTATCGCTTCTTCTCGGACTGCTTTTCACGGCATTTGGTGCGGGTAGATTGAGCGCAACGCATATTGTGGGCGGCGAGATTTCATACACTGATCAAGGCGGCGGCATCTACCAGATTCGTCTGACGGTGTACCGAGACTGCGGACCGGCAAACGTGAATGGCACGGGATTCGACGACTACGCCCGCGTGGGCATCTTCGATAACAACGGGGTGGTCGAGCAGTTGGAAGTCCCACTGTCCTTCACCAATGTGTCGATTGTGCCCGTCATTTTGACGAACCCCTGCGGAACGCCACCTCCCGACGTGTGCGTTGAGAAAGCTGTTTACACGACAAGCGCTTGGTTGCCAGCCCAGCCTGGCGGATACACATTGGCCTATCAGCGCTGTTGCCGCAACCCGTCGATCATCAATTTGGTCAACCCTGAGGACGCCGGTGCGACTTTCACCACGCAGATTCCAGGCACTGAGCTGACCAGCGATGCCAACTCCAGCCCCACATTCAACAGTTTGCCGCCGGTGGCGCTGTGCGCCAGCTTTGAGTTCGCGTTCGACCACAGTGCAACGGACGTTGATGGTGACTCGCTTGTCTATACCTTCTGTACGCCCTTGCACGGCGCCTCACCGGACAACCCCGCGCCGACGCCGTCTGCTCCACCTTACAATACAGTAAACTGGGCGGCGGGCTTTGGTGCGACCAACCCGGTGACGGCCGACCCGCAATTTGCGATCGACCCAGTTACAGGTTTGATGACGGGCACGCCAACCGCTGCAGGCCAATACGTGGTCGGTATATGTGTCGAAGAATGGCGGAATGGCCTCCTGCTCAGCACAAGCAATCGGGATTTTCAGTTCAACGTAACGATTTGCGACCCAAACATCATCAGTGCTGTGGCGAATCAAGACCTTTCCCAGCTGTGCATCGGCGAGTCTTTGACCTTCACGCAGTCCTCGTTGAACGCGACGTTCTTTTTGTGGGATTTCGGTGTAGCGGGAATCGATTCTGACACATCGAATTTGACGTCGCCGACCTTTGCTTTTCCGGCACCGGGAAGCTATACGGTGACGCTAACGGCCAATCCAGGCTGGCCTTGTGAGGATGTTTCCGAGGAGGTGTACGAGGTGTTTTCACCGCCTGTTCCCAGTTTGCAAATTGACGATTATGACTGTGCGGGCGCAGGCCAGGAATTTTACAACTTTTCAACCGTGACGCCCTACCCCGAGGCCGATTTGATATGGGACTTCGGACCGCAAGCCCTGCCGCAGTTTTCCAACTTGACGTCTCCTACGGGCATTTTCTTCCAAGATGGAATCGTTGTGGCTTCGGTCACGGCGACTGAAAACGGCTGTGTCGGTGAAGGCGCGTTTGACTTTGTAGATCCGGGCCCGCCCACGGCAGTGATCTTGCCCCAAGAAGATTTCTGTGCGGGATTTTCATTTGACTTTGTTCAGGACTCGGACAACGGAACAGCTTCGATATGGGATTTCGGCCTGCCTGGAGACTTCGACGTGAGCTTCGATAATTTCCCCTCGTTTACCTACCCCGATACGGGTCATTACGAAGTGACGCTGATCGTAGAGGGTACCTACCACTGCCCCGACACAGCCACCCAGATTTTCCAGGTGTCCTGGTTGCTGAACCCTTGGTTCAATCCACCCCCACCCGATTGCTTTTCCTCCCACAATTTCGGCTTGTCGGTTGGAGGCGTTGTGGACCAGCAGGCTCTTTATTCGTGGTCATTTGGTGGTGCTGCTTCTGCAGAAGTTTTAGGCGCGTCTGTATCCCAATTGATCTATGAAGCCCCAGGGGTCTATGAGGTTGAGCTCCTTGTCACCGCAGGCGAATGCGAGCAAAGCCACACGGAGTGGGTCGAGATAATTGCCGATCCTACAATCAGTTTTGAAGCGGGACCGCCCAGTGGCTGTCCGCCGCATCCGGTCTCTTTCCAGAACCAGTCGACGACCTCCACCGTGACATCCTATTTCTGGTATTTCGGCGACGGATCCACAAGCACCTCTCCCACCCCGAACCACAATTACCTCGCGCCAGGCAACTACACGGTCACCCTTGAAATGTCCACAGGTGGGGCGTGTGCGAAGGAACTGGCGTTGACATTGTCGGATGTGATTACGGTCTCACCCTCACCCCAGGCGGGCTTTGATGTGGAGCCAAATGCGGTAAATATTCTCGAGTCGACAGTTGAAGTGACCGACCTGAGTATTGGAGCGAATCAGGTGTTCTACAGCTTTGGCGACGGGGGGTCGAGCACGGCGCCGGATCTGTATTACGACTACATGGAAGGCGGACTGTTCTACGTAACGCAAACGGTTATGAACGACTTTGGCTGTACAGATGTGGCACAGGGGCAGGTCGCGGTGAGTGGCTCGTTATTTTATGCGCCGAACTCCTTTACGCCCAACAACGACGGCATCAACGATGCTTGGATGCCATTGACAACGGGGCTGACGAGCTACCATTTACAAGTATTCAACCGGTGGGGCGAAAAGGTGTTCGAGACTTTTGACGCCGACGAGCCTTGGCTGGGCCATGTTTCACTCAATGGAAATTTGGGCGAGCATTACGTGCCGGATGGGCTGTACTCATATCGGGCTTGGATGGAGGACCAAATCAAGATGCCGGCCGAGTATCAGGGGACTATTTTGCTGTTTAGGTGAGGGTTGCTGCAGATGTGCTGTGTGGATGACCTACATTGTACCGGTCGAAACTGCGCCTGGTCGCGGTAAAATTGGCAGAAAAGGCAGAATAAAAATGGGAGGCGACGGAGATTTTAAAGGGGTGAGACGTGAGGATAGTGTGCACACGAACGCAGTACGTGCGGGGAAAAGAACCTATTTTTTTGACGTGCGTTCGACGCGGGGCAAGGACCTGTATTTGACAATTACCGAGAGCAAGCGGCACACGCATTCATCTGGGGATGTGACGTATGAGAAGCACAAGGTCTTTCTGTACAAGGAGGATTTTGAGAAATTCCGTGAGGGATTTATCGACGCCTTGGAACATATTGCCGAGTTGCAAAATTCGGAGGAATATCAAGCCCAAGAAGAAGGCCAACACGAAGGGTGACGGCTGTGGATAAGTGTTTTTGCCGAACGCCCGCCCGTGCTCGCCCGGCCCAATTACCTTTGGTTGGGCATGGAAATCACCTACTAC
Source organism: uncultured Flavobacteriales bacterium (assembly GCA_937890245.1). Lineage (GTDB taxonomy): Bacteria > Bacteroidota > Bacteroidia > Flavobacteriales_D > Sanyastnellaceae > UBA8752. The sequence continues at coordinate 902 of CALACF010000440.1, read as the reverse complement.
GGACATAGCTGCTTTGGCATTGCATTTGGCAAAACGAGCTTGCTGATTGATCCGTTTATCCGGTCGAATCCAGCTGCGGCGCACGTTGCCGTGGATGCACTGGAGCCCACGCACATTTTACTGACCCATGGACACGCCGATCACGTGGAGGATGCAGAGGAAATCTCGCTTCGATGCGGAGCACCTATCGTTGCTGGCTTTGAAGTTTGCAATTGGTTTGGAGCTTTGGGAGTCGAGCAGTTGATGCCCATGAATCACGGCGGGGTCGTGGGTCTTGGTGGTGGTGATTTTCGCGTGCGATCGGTGGCTGCTGTTCACTCGTCGACCATGCCCGACGGTGCGGCTGGCGGTGAAGCGATGGGCTTTGTAATCGAGTCGGGCGGAGGCTCGAGAATTTACTGCGCGGGCGACACGGCCCTGACGATGGAGATGGAACTGATCGGCAGGCATTGGCCTGTGGATTTGGCGATCCTTCCCATCGGCGACTGTTACACCATGGGCGTTGCCGACGCCTGCATAGCCGCCAATATGGTGTCGTGTAAACAGATCATCGGCTGCCATTACGACACCTTCCCTCCCATCGAAATTGACCGCGATGCGGCCACCGCCCAATTTGCGGCGTCCGGTTGCGTTCTGGACTTGCTGGAAATAGGCCAATCCATTTCAATCACCTGAAAACTATTACGAAGCCATGGCAAAGATCATTGCAGTAGCGAATCAAAAAGGCGGCGTCGGCAAGACCACGACCGCCATCAATCTCGGGGCCAGCTTGGGCGCGCTCGAGTTCAAGACCTTGCTTGTCGATTCGGACCCCCAGGCCAATTCAACTTCTGGCGTCGGCGTTGACCCGCGCAGCGTTGAAACGGGAACGTACCAGTGCCTGCTCGGATCCTCGGATGCGG
>CALACF010000439.1 GCA_937890245.1 uncultured Flavobacteriales bacterium | reverse complement strand
TATTGATTTGGTGGGTGCGGAGATTGAGCTGATCAACGCTGAGCAGCGGGAGCACCGCTTGAAGGCAGCGCTGGAACCCTTGCGCGATCAATTCGATTTCATCTTGATTGACTGCTCTCCTTCATTGGGCTTGATCACCTTGAACGCGTTGGTGGCGGCCGATTCGGTTGTGATCCCCGTGCAATGTGAGTACTTCGCTCTGGAGGGCTTGGGGAAATTGCTGAATACGGTCAAAATCGTCCAGCAGAATCTCAATCCAGATCTGCTGATTGAGGGCATTCTTTTGACGATGTATGACACGCGCCTGCGCCTATCAAACCAAGTTGTTGAAGAGGTGCGGATGCATTTCCGCGAGATCGTGTTTGACACCTTGATTCACCGAAACACACGATTGGGCGAAGCGCCTAGTCATGGCGAGACGATCGTGATGCACGACGCTTCATGCAAGGGCGCCATCAACTACTTGAACTTGGCGCGTGAAATCTTGCAGAAGAACAACCTGACCAAGATGCGAAACGAAGACAAGTACATGGGGCTCGACGCGATTCCCGAAGACTTGAACGCCTAAGCGGTAGACGATGGGTAACAAGGCGGACAAAAAACCGGCGCTGGGCCGAGGGCTGGAGGCGCTACTTGGCGGGGCTGGCATTTCGAGCACGGCTGGGTCGGCTGGCGCAGCGGGTTGGGCTGGCCAAACGCCTGCGAATGCGCTTGTTGTCAAGGCTACACCCCAAGCGGCGATTCCCAAGGTCGGCGAAGTCGCCCATCTGACGATCAATGAAATTGAGGCCAATCCAGACCAACCCCGCCGTGTTTTTGCGGAGGAGGCCTTGGCTGAATTGGCCGATTCGATCAAAACGCTCGGCATCATACAGCCCTTGACGGTCCGGCGGATGAGCGTGAACCGCTACCAGCTAATTTCGGGAGAGCGACGATTTCGCGCGGCCCAAGTTGCTGGATTAGATCGGGTTCCGGCATACATCCGCGAGGTGAACGACCAGGAGATGCTCGAGATGGCGCTTGTGGAGAACATCCAGCGCGAGGACTTGAACGCCCTGGAAGTGGCGATCACCTACGACCGCTTGATGACGGAGTGTGGACTGACCCACGAACAGATGGCCCAGCGATTGGGCAAGGGGCGCGCCACGGTATCAAACTACGTGCGCTTGCTCGGTTTGCCGGCTGAGATGAAACGTGCAATTTCGGAGGGCAGTCTGAGTTTTGGGCACGCCCGCATTTTGGTAGGGATTGATGACGATGCGCTCCGCGCGGCTTTGTTCGCTCAAATCGGGACTGACTCCTTGAGCGTTCGCGCGGCAGAACGATGGGTGAAGGACCTTTCGGCGCCGGTGCCCAAGTCTGCGGCAGATGCTGATTTAGCAGATGCTGATTTAGCAGATGCTGATTTAGCGGGGACTTCTACAGCAGGATCTGTCAATCTACAGGCCGCCATCCAACGGGCCCAGCTAGAATTTCGTCAGCGATTCGACGCCCAAGTGAAAGTCAGCACGGGCCGCAGCGGCCAAGGCGGCACAATCAAGATCCCGTTTGAATCAGCGGCCGACCTCGACGCCCTGCTCGACGCCTTGAACAAACGACAATACTGAACACGTGATTTTTCGCTGGGCACTGTTTCTGATCTGGATGGGCACTGGAGTAGATGTCATCGCTCAGTCGTCTGAAGCGCCGCCTTTAGAGCTCGCCAGTGTCAAGCGCGCCACAAAGCGCAGTGCGATGATTCCGGGCTGGGGCCAAGCGACCAATAAAAAATGGTGGAAGTTGCCACTGGTCTATGGCGGATTCGCGGCTTGCGCCTGGTCAATCGATGCCAATGGTCGCTCGTATCGCACGTTTCGAGCTGGCTATTCCGCCTTGGTTGACGACGACCCGGCCACCGTATTTGAGCCTGAAGGCTGGGCTGACGGCTGGACGACAGATGACGTGCTCGCTGTGCGTGACGGCTACCGGTCAAATCTTGAACTCAGTTACTTGATGGTCGTGGTCACTTGGGGGCTTCAAGTGGTGGACGCCCACATCGATGCGCATCTCGCCATGTTTGACGTTTCGGACGACCTGTCATTGGCACTCGATGCAGCTCCACTGCTGCCCTCGCCACAATTTAACCAGCATCAAGCACTGCCTGGATTGCGATTAAAATTGGCCTTCAAATGAAGATTTTACTGCTTGGGTATGGGCGAATGGGGCGTGCGATAGAGGGGGTTGCCGTCGGGCGTGGTCATGATATCGTCGGGCGTATTGGTCGCGATGAGCCGGTTGCTGAGCAGCTGTGGCGGGCTGCGGACGTGGCAATTGAGTTCACCCATCCCCGGTCAGCTCCGCAGCGAATTTCCGAATGTTTTTCGCACAAGCTGCCCGTGGTTTGTGGCACGACAGGTTGGCCTGACGCGCTCCAGACGCAAAAGGCACGGTCGGCCCAGGGCGGGCACAAGCTCCTTTGGTCTCCCAATTTCTCCGTCGGCGTCCACGCCATGCTCAAGGCCGTGGCAGCTGCAGCAGAAGTGCTGGGCCGCGACCCCGATTACAATGCTAGCATTGAAGAGGTCCACCACACAGGAAAACGCGATGCACCAAGTGGCACCGCCATTGCAGTTGCAGACCGCCTTGAGCTTTATGGCAAGTCCTTTATTAACGTGCCGATTCACTCCATTCGCAAAGACGAAGTTTTTGGCAACCACGAATTGGAGTTTCGCGGGC
>CALACF010000438.1 GCA_937890245.1 uncultured Flavobacteriales bacterium | reverse complement strand
CTCCCCGGCCATCATTTCAGCCTTCATCGGAAGCCAGCTGACCGGGCTACTCGACGCGCTGGAAGAGAATATTTCTGCGGGCAAAATGACGCCTGAAGAGAAGACGGCTTTGAAGCTTGAAATCGGGCGCATTCCCGAGGTTTTGCTCGACAATACGGATCGCAACCGCACGTCTCCATTTGCCTTCACAGGCAACAAGTTCGAGTTCCGAGCGGTGGGTTCGACGGCCAATTGCGCTGTGCCCATGATGGTCCTAAACACCATTGTTGCCGAACAACTCAAGGACTTCAAAATCCAAGTCGATGGCCGCATTGACGGCGGCGACGGCAAGGACGAGGCCATCCTCAAGGAATTGCAAAAGCTGATCAAGGCCTCCAAGCGGATTCGATTCGAAGGCAACGGCTACGGCCAGGCCTGGGTCGAAGAGGCAGCCGAGCGCGGCTTGAGCAACTTGCTGAACACGCCGGCGGCTTTGACCGTCTGGGAGCGCCCGGAAATTGTAGCGCTCTTTGAGGCCATGAAGGTCTTGAGCAAAGAGGAAATCGATGCCCGCACCGAGGTTGAGTTTGAGACCTATGTTATGCACGTTCAGATCGAGGCGCGTGTCCTTATTAATATGGTCAACACGCAGATTATCCCCGCGGTCGTCGACTATCAGAGTGATTTATTGGCGAACATCGAGGGATTTTTGAGTGTATTCGGAGACGATGACGGCGAGGAGATGACCTCCCCACAGCACGCATTGGTGACCGATTTGAGCGCGCAGTTGAAGTTGATTTTCGACGGTGTTGTCGCCTTGCGCGTCGCCAAAGACAAGGCCAATGCCGCCAATGGTGTGAAGGCGCAAGCGGGTCTGTATGCCAATTCAGTGAAGCCGATAATGGAAACCATCCGAGAGAGTGCAGACTTGCTTGAAGGCCTGTGTGAGGATGGGCGTTGGCCTTTCCCGAAGCTGCGCGAAATCCTATTCACGCGCTGATATCGTTTCCGGCACTCATATAACGCCGGTTTTTCCCCTACATTCGCCCGTGAACCTGCAAAAAAACCGAACGGAAATGAACCTTCCGCTTACTGAAGCCCCCTCTATTCGCCGCACTTGTGCCGCGATTCTTACTGCTTGTTTGATTGCGATTGCCGCTCCAGTGGCCGCCCAGTCGGATGCCACCGAAGACGCTGACGCGATGTATGCACTTGGTGCTTACTTCGATGCCGCCGTTGAATACCAATCCGCGTACGGAAAACTCAAGGGCGACCTCGAGGAGAAAGGACGCGTCTGTTTTCAGATTGGTGAGTGCTACCGAAATGCGCGCGCTTTGTCAGCATCAGAGGAATGGTACAAGAAATCCATCGACCTGAAATGGGCAAAAGACCATGTAGAAGTGTTCTTGCAATACGGCACAGTGTTGATGGGCCAACAGGATTATGACAAGGCCACGGCCATGTTCAATCGCTACGCAAAGGAGGGTGGAGATCGCACTCTCGCCAATACTTTGATTGAGAACTGCGGCATTGCTGCGGAGCACCTAGTTGTCTCTGATTCACGCTACCGCGTTGAGTCTCTTTCCCTGCTCAACTCGCCTTCGTTTGATTACGGCGCCGTTTACAGCGACCGCCGCGCAGACGAGGTTATATTTGCTTCAAGTCGTTCAAGTTCAACGGGTTCGGGCGAGGATCCTATCACCGGCGAGAGCTTTATGGATTTGTTCTCTGCCGAGGTGGACCGCAAGGGCAAGTGGAGCATCCCACAGCCGCTGAACAGTACGATCAATTCTTCGAGCAACGAGGGAGGCGTGGCGCTCGACAAGAAGAAGCAAACGCTATACTTTACGCGCTGTCTAGTGGACCGCGACAACAACTACCCTTGTGACATTTATTCTGCGCGCCGTTTAGGCAAGAAGTGGAGTGCTGCCGAAGAGGTAAACCTCATCGATCGCATGTTGAATGACAGCGCCCAGATCGGACAGCCGGCGTTGACCCCTGATGATCAGACGATGATTTTCGTGAGCGACATGATCGGCGGCCAAGGTGGAAAAGACCTTTGGTATGCAGTCTTTGACCAAGACACGGAGACTTGGGGCAGCGTGAAAAATCTTGGACCCACAGTCAACTCAGCTTCCGACGAAATGTTTCCACACGTGCGAAGCAACGGCGACTTGTACTTCTCCTCAAGCCGCACGGGTGGCATGGGCGGCCTTGATATTTACCACGCTACATGGACAGGCGACGGGCTGAAGTTCGAAACGCCTGAAGCGATGGAATACCCTATTAATACGTCAAGCGACGATTTCTCGATCGTGTTCCATCCCGACGAGGAGCGTGGACTGTTCTCTTCGGACCGCCCGGAAAGCAAGGGCAAGGACGACCTGTTTGAGTTCACCAAGCCGCCATTGGAGTTCACTTACATGCCATTGGTCTACGATTACGACACCGGCATGCCTATCATCGGCGCCAATGTGAACGTCACCGGAACGGACGGGGGCACAGCTGAAGGTGATACCGACGATGAAGGCGCCGTTGAGGATGGCGGCTGGGAAATCAATACCGAGTCAACCTACACGGTGGAAATTTCAAAGCAGGGCTACATCGCCGCTGGCGATCAGTTCTCTACGATCGGCCTATCGAAGTCAACCCACTTCATCAAGGAGTACTTGCTACAAGTCGTGGTGACCGAGAAGGATTACCCCATGCCCTTGGTGCAGTACGAATTTGACCAGGCGACACTGGTTGTGGATGCCGTGGTGAACAGCCAGGATTCATTGGACTACCTCGTAGGACTGCTCGAGCGCAACCCGACTTTTGTCATTTCACTTGAAGCGCACACGGATACGCGTGGTGGCAACGACTACAACCGCGAGTTGAGCCAACGCCGAGCAGAAACCTGCGTGAGCTTCCTGGTAGACCGCGGAATCGACCGCGCGCGTCTCGAGCCCATCGGACGGGGCGAGGACATGCCGTTGATCACGGACAAGGAGCTGGCTGGATTGGCCTCAGAAGAGGAGCAAGAGGCTGCGCACCAGATGAATCGACGGACGGTTTTCCGGATCACGTCGTTTGACTACGTGCCCAAGTGAACCCTGTGGCCGAATCGCAGTCGGCTGATTCGTCGACCCAGGATCGATACGCCCAGCGCGGTGTGTCGTCACAAAAGGAGGATGTTCACGCGGCAATTGCAGGCTTGGACAAGGGATTGTACCCGCAGGCATTTTGCAAGATTGTACCCGATTTACTGACCGGAAGTAAGGAGCATTGCATCGTTATGCATGCGGATGGCGCAGGGACGAAGAGTGCGCTTGCCTACATTTATTGGAAGGAAACAGGCGATTTGAGCGTCTGGAAGGGCATTGCCCAAGACGCGCTCGTAATGAATATTGACGACCTGCTGTGTGTAGGGGCGACCGGGCCGATGCTTGTTTCGTCAACGATTGGCCGCAACAAACGCCTGGTTCCAGGCGAGGTGATTTCGGCGCTGATCCACGGTTCTGAGGAGCTCATGGCCTCTTGGCGTGCGCTGGGCTTGGACATCCACGGGACGGGTGGAGAAACGGCTGATCTAGGCGATTTGGTCCGCACGGTGGTGGTGGATTCGACGCTTACATGCCGGATGCGCCGCGACGAAGTAATTGACAATGCACGCATTGCCGAAGGCGATGTGATCGTGGGCATGGCGTCTGATGGTCAGGCCAATTACGAAACGGAATACAACGGCGGGACCGGGTCCAACGGTTTGACAGCTGCTCGACACGACATGTTCGGTCCGGGCTGGCGTGAGAAATGGCCCGAGTGTTTTGATCCGGGCTTGCCGAGCGACTTGGTGTATTCTGGGCCTTTTGAGGTGACGGATGAGGTGGCTGGCGTGCCCTTGAACGCGGGGCGCTTGGTGCTGTCGCCAACGAGAACGTACGCGCCAATTTTAATCGACTTGTTCAAATTGGGCCGGGCGCCGATCCACGGATTGGTGCATTGCTCGGGTGGGGCGCAGACGAAGGTGCTGCACTTTGCATCGGACGATCTGCACATTGTGAAGGACGCGCTCTTTGAGACGCCAGTTATGTTCCGAGTGATCCAAGAGAATTCAGGTACGCCTTGGGATCAGATGTATAGCATCTATAACATGGGCCACCGGATGGAAGTGTATACGACCGCTGAGCATGCGCCTGCTGTGATTGCTGCTTCTAAGGCGCATGGCGTGGATGCGAAGATTGTGGGGCGGGTTGAGCGGCGTGGTGGCGTTGGTGCGGGCGCGGATGTTGGTGCGGGCGCGCTTGGGCCGCGGTTGACGATCGCCTCGGCACACGGAACATTTACCTACGACTGATGGTAGGCCTGCTCGATCGGCTGCTGGCCATCGAGGCCCGCTACCGGGAGCTTTCGCTCCAGATTCTGGACCCCGACATCATTTCGGATCAGGCCGCTTACAGGACGGCCATGCGCGATTATAGACAGCTTGAGCCTTTGGTGGATCTCGCAGTGAAGTACCGCAAACTGGTGGCTGCAATCGAACAGGCGCAGGCTGACCTTGGTGCTACGGATGTCGAACTCGCTGGGATGGCCCGCGATGAATACGAGGAGCTGAAGCCACAGTTGCCCATAATGGAACGGGCGCTGCGCGAGTTGTTGGTGCCGGATGATCCGACGGACGATCGAAATGTTGTGCTCGAGATTCGGGGTGGGACAGGCGGCGATGAAGCGGCCTTGTTTGCGGGTGACTTATTCAGAATGTACACGCGCTTCATCGAAGCCAAGGGCTGGAAAATCTCGGTGATCTCACAGAATGAGGGTTCAGCTGGGGGATACAAAGAAATCGTCGCCCAAGTATCGGGCAACCAGGTGTTCGGACATCTGAAGTATGAGAGCGGCGTGCACCGCGTTCAGCGGGTGCCCGCCACCGAATCGCAGGGGCGCGTGCATACGTCGGCGGCCACTGTGGCCATTCTACCTGAAGCTGAGGAGGTGGACTTCGTGCTGAGCACCGATGATATCCGGCGCGATACATTTCGCGCGTCAGGGGCCGGGGGTCAGCACGTGAACAAGACCGAGTCGGCCGTCCGCTTGACGCACTTGCCGACCGGGGTTGTGGTGGAATGTCAGGACGGGCGTTCACAGCACAAGAATTACGCACAGGCGCTTTCCGTCCTGCGCACGCGATTGTACGAGGCCCAGGATTTGGCACGCCGGGCGGCCGAAGCCGCCGAGCGTAAGTCACAGGTCTCGTCGGGCGACCGTTCCGCAAAAATCAGGACCTACAACTTTTCGCAGGGGCGGGTGACCGACCATCGAATCGGATTGACCGTGCATGCCCTGGAGAGGGTTTTGGGCGGTGATCTCGACGAAATAATATCAGCTCTTAGGGCCACTGAGCGTGCTGAACGCCTCCAAGCAGCTGGCGTTAATTGAACACCATACCATGAATCAGACTGAACTCCTCGAGACCATCCGCGCCAAGCGCTCGTTTTTATGTGTCGGCCTGGACCCTGATCCTGATCGCATACCGGCCCATTTGGGTGAGGGAGCAGAGGCTGTATTGGCATTCAACCTGGCCATCATCGAGGCCACCGCTGACTTGGCCGTGGCTTTCAAGCCCAACCTCGCTTTTTACGAGGCACTGGGCGCCCTCGGGCATGCCGTCCTGGCCGCTACCATGGCTGCCATTCCCGAGCATTGCCTTGCAATCGCCGACGCCAAGCGAGGAGACATTGGCAACACGGCCGAACGATACGCAACGGCTGCTTTCGACGAATTGCACGCGGACGCTGTTACGCTGGCGCCGTACATGGGCCGGGACAGCGTGGAACCGTTCCTCGCCCACCAAGACAAGTGGAGCATTTTGCTGGCGGCCACTTCAAATCCGAGTGCCGAGGACTTTGAATTTCACGGCACGCCGCCTCTCTACGAGCAGGTGCTGCGCAAGAGTCAAACATGGCCCGGCGCAGAGCGCTTGATGTACGTTGTGGGCGCGACCCGGCCCGAGCTCGTGAAAAGCTGTCGGGAAATTGTCCCGAACCATTTTTTCCTCGTCCCGGGTGTCGGAGCACAGGGCGGTGATCTTGCTGCAATTTGCGAAGCTGGCTGGGCGCCAGAGCTCGCCGGAGGCCTCATCGTCAACGTAGGCCGCAGCGTGATGTACGCCTCAAGCGGCGAAGATTTTGCAGATGCGGCACGTGAAGAAGCGCTCAAGCTCCAAGGGCAAATGGCGGCAGAGCTCGAAAGCCGCGCCTGACCTATCTTCCACCTGTCGTGTACAACACATTCAAACATTTCAGCCGCATTGCCATTTCGCTTGGCGTTGCGGTCATAATAGTTGTGCTGGGCAGCGCGGGCTTTATGATCATCGAGGAGGATTATAGCTTTGTCGAGGCGTTTTACATGACGGTTATTACGATCTCCACGGTCGGATTTCGCGAGGTGCATGAGCTCGGTCCTTCTGGAATGATTTTCACCTCCTTCCTTATCATTACGTCGATAGGTACATTCGCGTACACCATTTCGGCTGTGACCACATATTTCGTGGCCGGCGAGTACAAGGACATTTTTAAAACCAGGCAGTTGCAGCGCAGTATTGAATCATTGAAGGATCACATCATCGTGTGTGGTTATGGCCGGGTTGGAGAGAAGGCTTGTTCCGAGCTCTGGGAGAAGAAATATCCTCTTGTTGTCATTGAGATGGATGAGGAGAAGGCCAATTATCTGCGCGAGCACGTGACCCCATTGGTCGTGCTCGGCGACGCTTCGGTAGATGAAAAGCTTCTGGCCGCGGGGCTGGAACGCGCCAAAGCGATCATCTGCACCCTTCCCAGTGACGCCGACAACCTGTACGCTGTGTTGGCCGCCCGCGAGATCAATCCGGGCATCAAGGTGATTTCCCGCGCCTCACGCCAAGCTTCTGTCAAAAAACTCCGAACAGCGGGCGCCGACAACGTCATCATGCCTGACACGGTAGGCGGCGCACACATGGCTTCGCTGGTGGCGACCCCCGACTTGATGGACTTTTTGGACCATGTCCGTATTCAAGGAAAGGGGGGAATCAATCTTGAAGAGATCGACTTTCTCGATTTGCCCTCCAATTTTCGCGTGCCAACCTTGGGCGAATTGGACGCCCGCAACCGGATTGGCGTCAATGTTATCGGGGTGAAAACCGCGGATGGTGAGTTTCTGATCAATCCGGGTCCATCAACGAAACTGGACAACGCCAGCAAACTTTTTGTGCTCGGCAACAAAACGCAGATCGAATTACTCAACCGTTTGTTCGGTTTTCAGGCACCAGAGTAAAACGCAGATTTTGACGGGCGGGTCTGCTTGCTATATTGCCGCCCAAAGTCGGCCAACAGGTCAGCAACCAAGTCGAAGCTATTTCGAACCATGATGAAACGAATTCTCTCCGCAGCGCTCTTGTTGCCCATCTTTTCTTTCCTGCCAAACGTCGCACGGGCAGCTTCCGGTCTGGACGATGCCATTGACAAGGTGATGCAACCCTTGACGGATGCGGTCAGCAGGGTGATTTTTGCCTCAATCGACATTGCTGGGTTCAGCATTCCATTCGTCTTGATATGGCTGTTTGTAGGTGCGCTGTTCTTCACGGTCTACTTCGGGTTCATCAATTTCCGTGCGTTCAAACACGCCATCGACGTAGTGCGTGGGCGCTACTACAACCCGGATAAAAAGGAGCCTGGTGAGGTGTCGCATTTCCAGGCCCTCACAGCGGCCCTCAGCGGGACTGTGGGCGTCGGTAACATCGCTGGTGTCGCCATCGCGGTATCTGTAGGTGGTCCGGGTGCTACATTCTGGATGATCATTGCCGGCTTGCTCGGCATGAGCGCCAAGTTCATTGAGTGCACCCTGGGCCTCAAGTACCGCCGCAACAACGCGGACGGTTCCGTCTCAGGTGGCCCGATGTACTACCTGCGCGATGGCCTTGCCAAGCGCAACATGAGCGGCTTCGGAAAAGTTTTGGCAGCCCTCTTCGCAATTGCTTGTATCGGAGGCTCCTTCGGCGGCGGCAACATGGTCCAAGTGAACCAAGCCACCATTCAACTCGCCGCTGTAACCGGTGGAGACGCCGGTTTTTTTGCACAGAATTCTTGGGTGTTTGGAGTGATCATGGCCATCATCGTCGCTATCGTGATTGTGGGCGGCATTCGTTCGATTGCCAGCGTTACCGACAAAGTGGTCCCTTTCATGGTGGGCATCTACGTCCTCGGGGCGCTCTTCGTGATTGTGACGAACTACGACATGATCCCCATGGCTTTCGGCCGCATCTTCAACGGCGCCTTTGATACACAGGCGATGTACGGTGGCTTGATCGGTGTGATGATTCAGGGAATCAAGCGTGCGGCCTTCTCGAACGAGGCCGGTATTGGTTCAGCCTCTATTGCGCACTCGGCAGCCAAAACCGACGAGCCCATATCTGAAGGTATTGTTGCCTTGCTCGAGCCCTTCATTGACACGGTCGTGATTTGTACGATGACTGCACTCGTGATCATCATCGCCGACTACGGAGCGTACGACGCGGTCACCGTGTTGAACAATGCAAAGGCGGGCACCCTTGACGCCATCAGCCTTACTTCATCGGCATTTGAATCATCAATCAGCTGGTTCCCGGCTGTGCTTTCATTGGCCGTAATCCTCTTTGCTCTGTCAACCATGATTTCATGGAGCTACTACGGTCTCAAGTCGTGGACCTACCTCTTCGGGGAGAGCCGCGCCGCCGACATCAGCTACAAGGTCATTTTCTGCCTGTTCATCGTGCTCGGCTCGGCCATCTCAGCAAAAAGCGTGTTCGACTTCGGAGACGCGATGATTTTCGCCATGTGTTTCCCGAACGTCTTGGGCCTGTACTTCATGGCCGGCGAGGTAAAAGCTGACCTCAAGGACTACCTCAAGCGCGTATCTACGGGAGAAATCAAGCGCTACAAGTAAGGTTTAATTGACATGTGGGGGAGGGGTCCAATCAATCGTCAGGCATTTGTCGTGCGCTCAACGCCGGCAGAGCGCCGCAGCCTTGCCATACTGCTGGTGCTATCGCTCCTATATATAGGTTGGAGAAATTACGTATACCAATTCCCACAAGCCCCAGCCAACCTGCACGCTTGTGACCTGCTCGGCGCCCTCGAACAGATCCCGGTCAAAAATCTGTCCGGCGATCTGTCAACGCGTGCCCGCCAAGCCGATTTGTCTAAAAGTTCAACCGCGCCCATCGTTGTGGCCAACTTGGATTCGTCTGCCTGGAACGCGCTCGGCCTTTCGCCGAAGCAAAGTGCGGTAGCCGTTCGCTTCGCCCACGCGGTCGGCGGCATCGACGACCATGAAACCCTGTCCCGCCTTCGTGTGCTGCCCAATGGCTGGCTCGATGCGCATGCTTCGCGCCTGGTCTTCCCTGCGCGCGACCCCAGTCCAACGCCCGCCTTCGAACAAGCCTCCGGCGCTGGCCGTCCAGGGTTCAAATCGCAGAAAAATTCAATCCCCGATCCCAAGCCCGCTCTCAAGCCCGACTTGAATACAGCTGATTCGCTCACCCTGCTCGAAGTATTCGGCATCGGACCGTGGGTTGCAGCCCGCATACTTGAAGCGCAGCGCGAGCGGGGCGGCATCGCAAGCGAGCAGGATTTCGCCCAAGCCCTTCGCGGTTGGGACAGTTTGGCTACGGCCCTAGCGCCCCGCGTGACGTGGAATGCGGCCACGGTGCTGTGCCGCTGTCCCGATACCTTGTCTGTTGAACAGTGGCGGGTGTTGCCAGGCATCACTTACGCACGCGCTCAGACTTTGCAAAACTACCGGGCAAATCATCCCGGACCGGTCGGGAATATATATGGCTGTCTGGCATTGGACTCGGCATCCGTCGAGCGCATCTTGCCGTATCTTTGCTGCCGCGAAACCACACGCCCGCCCCCATGAATTTTCAGCCAGACGAGAACATCGCTATGATACGCACCATGGTGCGCGATTTCGCCGCCTCTGCGATCCAGCCCCACGTGATGGATTGGGATGAACGCCAACATTTTCCCCGCGAAATGTTCCGTGAAATGGGCAAGTTGGGCCTTCTCGGCGTACTCGTACCTGAAGAATACGGCGGCGCCGGCCTTGGTTACTTTGAATATTCTGCAGCTATTGAAGAGCTTTCAGCTGTCTGTGGCGGGGTGGGACTTTCGATGGCGGCGCATAACTCGCTGTGTACCGGGCATATATTGGCATTTGGAAGTGACGAACAGAAATCTCGTTTCCTCCCCAAACTCGCCACAGGCCAATGGATGGGCGCTTGGGGGCTCACCGAGGCGGGCACGGGCTCAGACGCGATGCGCATGGCCTGTACTGCAACCCGCGACGGCGATGATTGGATTCTCAACGGCACCAAAAACTGGATCACACACGGGATCTCGGCGGAAGTGGCCGTCGTCCTGGTTCGGACCGGTGATTTGCTCGATGGCCGAGGGATCTCCGCATTTATCGTCGAGCGCGACCGCCCCGGCTTCCGCGGTGGCAAGAAGGAAAACAAGCTGGGCGTGCGTTGCAGCGAAACAGCCGAACTAATCTTTGAGGACTGCCGCGTCCCCCATGCCAACCTGCTCGGCGCAGAAGGGGAGGGCTTCATCCAAGCGATGAAAATCCTTGACGGCGGACGGATCTCAATCGCTTCCTTCGCCCTCGGCATGGCCCGCGGGGCATTTGATGCTGCCCTCGCGTATTCAAAGGAGCGCGAGCAGTTCGGTCAGCCCATCTCCC
>CALACF010000437.1 GCA_937890245.1 uncultured Flavobacteriales bacterium | reverse complement strand
TATGCAAATGATGTATTGGCCGTGTAAACCGATGTACACGTGGAACGCGTGCCCACGATGGTTCCCGAGCCATGTTTGGTATCCATAGTGCTGGATGTCGGTGCCGTCAGAAAGTTGGCCGATGGGGGTTGTCATGCGCCGAATGAAGTCCTCAGAAACCACCCTTGCGCCTCCGACTACGCCACCGTTGAGCGTCATGTTTCCCACCTTGGAAAAATTGAGAGCAGTGGAGTAAAAGGCGGCAAAATTTCTTTCGATCCCCTTCTCGTCCACGCCCCATTTTGCGTCCTGTGTCGCTTCGCACGGACTCCAAATTGTCTCAGAAAACCACGTTGAGAGCGTTTTTCCGGTCACTTTCCGCAAAATTTCGTGCAAAAGGAGCGTGTTTCCGCCCTGATACTTCCAAGGCGTCCCCGGCTTGTCCTCGACCTCATAACCGGGCATCAGCGAGAAGATGTCTTGGCCATAGTAGCATTTGGCCATGAAGCCAAAGGGGTCCCTGTAATTCTCACCGAAGGGGATACTGCTCCGCATTTGCAGCACCTGTTCGATGGTGAGCTTGCCGTTGGCGCCGCCTTGGAATCGGGGCAAGTATTTGCTTACGCGTTCTTTTGTTGAGAGCAATCCGCGGTCTTCAGCAGCGCCGATTGCCAGGGCTGTGAGCGTTTTGGCGGCAGAAAACGAGTTGCAGCGCATCGTATCGGCGCCTGCGATGTCGGGGTTGATCCACTCGAACAGCAGGGAGTCGTTATGGATCAGCACGATTCCTACTGTGCGGTCAGCTTGGGTGGAGTCTATCTGGGCGGGCGTTAAGCCAACCTGACTATAGCGCGCGTGATTTGGCCATGGCTTCGGATTGGTGGCCGGGACGTTATGGGTCTGTTGAAACTGCAGGTCGTCGACTTGGGCATTCTGGGCGCCGCGCATCCAGGATTGGCGCAAGCCGCGCCACATGTGCTCGTTACCAGTGGCAAGTGAGGCGGCGTACGCGAGGGTCGCAAGGACGAAAGTGCCTATTAGAAGACGAGCGAATTTGTTCATGGCAGAGAAGGTTCGAGGCGACAGGCAAATAAGTTCATAAAGTGACGCGAGAAAGCGGCCTTGACTTCTTCAATGTCGACGGGGCGGCTGCTTTCGCGCTCTAAGGTTGTGACGCCGCGGCCGGTGATGCCACATGGGACGATCAATCGGAAGAAGTCCAAGTCGGTTTTCAGGTTGAATGCAAAGCCGTGCATGGTGACCCAGCGGCTGCATTTGACGCCCATCGCGCAGATTTTTCGCGCGGCCAATCCGGCTTCGGGGTCCACCCACACGCCCGTAAGCCCATCGATGCGGCCAGTTGTGACGCCCCAGTCCGCACAGGTCAGGATGATTGCCTCTTCGAGCAGGCGGAGGTAGCGGCCGATGTCGGTGAAGAACTGGTCGAGGTCAAGGAGGGGATAACCGACGAGTTGGCCTGGGCCGTGGTAGGTGATGTCGCCGCCGCGATTGATGGGATAATACTCGACACCGAGTTCCTGAAGTCGTTGTTGAGAAACGACCAAATGGTTGGGGTCGCCACTTTTTCCCAGGGTGAGAACGTGGGGGTGCTCGACAAACAGTAGATGGTTTGTGGGAAGCGGGAGGTCGGGGCGTTCCGGGTCGAGGTCGCGCTCGGAGATGCCGGCCCGTCGGCGCGCGATTTTGAGGTCGACCGACGATTTGAAGAGCCGCTCTTGGAGATCCCAAGCGGGTTTGTACGCGAGCTTTCCGAGGTCCTGGAGGCGAACCGTGGGAATGGTCGTGGGCTTAGTCGAGGTTGGAGAGCTCACGTTTGAGGTGGTCAATGTGACGAATGCATACGGGGTCCGTTCCATGGAGAGCGGCCAATTGGACGGAAAGCTGGTCGCCCCAGTGGACCGCAAACAGGACGCGCGCCAGGGGGGTGGCCCCTTCGAGTTCGAGGGTGTGGACGCCGGCTCCCGCTTCCGTAAAAATTTGGGCGCATAGATCCATGCGGGTCCGCGTGCGGTGGGGGTCGTCTGGGCTGTGGAGCAAGACGGCGGCGTGATCGGAGCTTCCGCTTTCCCAGCCGACGAGCTCGTTGTGATTCATCTCGGGGAAGACGTGATGGTTGACCAGGAGTTTGGAGTTCTCGTTCAATTGTTGGCGCCACCGCGTGAGGACGGCGGCCTGCTGGGAGGCGCCGTAGAGAAGAATCTGGCGGCCGTCCAAGGCGGCTGCGAGCGTGCTTGTGGCCGCGAGGATGTCGGCGGCTGAATTTCGGAGTTGGGCTGCAATGGCGGGCCACTGTTCGGAGAGTGAGGCTGGAGCGGCGCCCAGGGCTACGAGGTGGTGAAGTAGAGCTGCGAAGCCGTGGCCGAACTGGGAGCGCGGCGGATGGCCGGCTGGAATTTTCACGCAGGGCCAGCTGGACGCCGCCGCGAGCGCCGCAAGTTGGCTCGACACACTGTCGCCAGTAACGCAGGCCATGCGGGCTCCGCGCTGGGCGCATTGTTCGACTGCAGCAAGCGTTTCTTCGGTGTTGCCCGAGTAGGAGCAAGCGATGACGGCCGTTTCGGGCCCCACCCAAGCGGGGATGCTGTAATCCGAACAGGTGTGGATGGGCAGGGAGGAAGTGCCAGCCAAGAGCTTGGCGGCTACGGCTCCACCGATGCCTGAGCCGCCCATTCCGAGCACCAGCACTTGCTTCCATGGGCCGCCGGATGGGGCGAACGGTGCCGATGCGAGCGGGTGCCGAGAAAGATTGGCATACGCTGCATCGAGTTGATCGGGAAAGGTGTTGACGAGCTCCTGCATAAGAAAGGGTTGCGCAGCAAAAATACCGCACGTCTCGCAAGCCGCCGCGAATTAGTTTTGTGGCATGCAACGATCAGAACAGGAGCGCCTCCGCATCGAATCCCTTGCGCAGATGCGCGAACTTGGTATTGACCCCTACCCAGCCGCGGAATTCAAGGCAACATATAAGGCCGCCGACTTGACTGAAGGTTTTGAAGAAGGGCTGCAGGTCGTGCTGGCCGGTCGCTTGATGACGCGGCGGATCATGGGCAAGGCTTCATTTGCCTCGTTGCAGGACAGCACGGGGACCTTCCAATTGTATATCAACCGCGACGAGATTTGCGAGAGCGAGGACAAGGTGCTGTACAATACGGTCTTCAAAAAGTTGCTGGACCGGGGCGATTTTATCGGGGTTGAGGGCGAGACTTTTCTGACCAAAACAGGCGAGCCGAGCTTGCGCGTGCGCAAGTTGACTGTGCTTTCCAAGGCGATTCGCCCGCTGCCATCACCCAAGACCGACGACGACGGTGTGGTACACGATGCGTTCACGGATCCCGAGTTGCGCTACCGCATGCGCTATGTGGATTTGGTCGTGAACCCTGAGGTGCGCAAGACATTTGAGGCGCGCTCGCGCGTGATCCAAGCGATGCGTGACACCTTCAGCGAGAAAGGCTGGCTCGAGGTTGACACCCCGGTTCTGCAGGCCATTCCTGGTGGCGCAGCCGCCCGCCCTTTCATCACGCATCACAACGCTCTGGACAGCCAACTGTACCTGCGCATTGCCAACGAACTCTACCTCAAGCGCTTGATTGTAGGTGGTTTCGAGGGCGTCTACGAGTTCTCTCGCAACTTCCGCAACGAGGGCATGGACCGCACGCACAACCCGGAGTTCACCATCATGGAGCTCTATGTGGCCTACAAGGACTACCGCTGGATGATGACGGAGATGGAGCAGTTGCTGGCCAATGTTTGTCAAGCGGTCCATGGCGAAACCCGCGCGGAACTCGCAGGCACAACCATCAATTTTGCGCCGCCGTACGCGCGGGTCACCATGCGCGATGCGATATTGGAATACGCAAAAGTGGACATCGACGGCCTGGACGAGGACGGCCTGCGAGCTGCATGCAAAAACTTGGGCATGGAAATCGACGACTCCATGGGAAAAGGCAAGCTCATCGACGAGCTGTTCGGCGAACATTGCGAGCGCCATTATGTGCAGCCCACTTTCATCACGGATTACCCCATCGAAATGTCGCCGCTTTGCAAGGCGCATCGCGACAACCCGAGGTACACCGAACGCTTCGAGCTCTTCATTGCCGGCACAGAAGTGGCCAACGCCTACAGCGAGCTCAACGACCCCATCGACCAGCGCGAGCGTTTCGAAGCCCAAGTCGCCCTCATGGAACGCGGCGACGATGAGGCGATGTTTGTTGACCAGGACTTCTTGCGCGCCCTCGAGTACGGCATGCCGCCTACCAGTGGCGTCGGTATCGGGGTCGATCGCCTCGTCATGATGCTCACGGGCCAGACCTCCATCCAAGAGGTCCTGCTTTTCCCGCAGATGCGCCCCGAGATTTTCGAGTCGTGAGCAGTGCTCGATTCGTGAGGGGCGGTTTCGCTCTTGTTGCTGGGCTTGCTCTTGCGTCAATTGCCGTCGGTTTTTCGTCATGCCAATCCAAGCAAGCACCGGCAAGTGAAAGCGCCACAGCTCTAACCAGTGGCAAGCCGACAACCGTTGTGCTGTCCAAGTTCTATTCGAGCCTCAGCTATCGAAACTGGCTCAGTAACGTGGCGGCCCAGCCCGGATCTGGGGTCGACTCCCTTGTTTTTGTCGAGGCCTATGGCCTGGATTCATTGGCCTTGGAAGCAGCCCTTTTGAGCGCAGACGGTATTTTGCTCACGGGCGGCGTCGACGTCCACCCCGGGCGCTACAATCAAGCGGCCGACACCCTGCGCTGCGGCCGAATCGACCCTTGGCGCGACGCGGTGGAAGCCCAACTCATCGACCACGTTTGGGCCAACGCCACGCCCTGCTTGGGCGTATGCCGCGGCCTCCAGATCTTGAACGTCCACACCGGCGGCTCCCTGCATCCGCATCTGCCCGATGCTGGATTCTTCGGCCACCGCGGCGGCACCACGGCTTACGTTCCGAGCGAGACCCGCGACACGACCCACACCGTCCTCGTCACCCACACGATTGCTCCGGCCGGCGTCCCTTTCACAGCTGGCGTCACGGCCTCCATCATCAGTCACCACCACCAAGGCATCGACCGGCTCGCCAAGGGCTGGGCGGCCTGGGCCGAAGCACCGGGCGGACTCATAGAAGGCATCCGTTGGGCTGACACCACGGCCCTGCCTTTTGTTGTCGGCGTCCAATGGCATCCTGAGCGATCAGCCCCAGGCCCGCTATCCGACCCGCTCGGTCGCGCTTTCCTAAGCTCAGCCACAAACTGAACCCCGTCACAACTTGGCCAACTCAGCCCTCAGGCCCTTGGCATGCGCCGCAAACGCGTTCGCGTAATCGGGGAGAATCGGATCTGAGGGCGGAAAATCCTCCTTCAAGTGGTTCACCTGCACGCCGTGCTTCCAAAATCGAAAGCAAACATGCGGGCCCGTGGCAAGACCTGTAGAGCCGACATACCCGATCACATCGCCCTGGCTCACGCGGTCGCCCTTCTTCACCTTGCGCTTGCTCATGTGCAGGTACTGCGTGTCGTAGGTGCTGTTGTGGCGAATCTTGACATACTTGCCGTTGCCCTTGGTGTACGACGCCTTCGTCACCACGCCGTCGCCCACAGCCAGGATGGGCGTTCCCGTGGGGGCCGCGTAATCCGTGCCCAAATGCGGTTTGATGCGGTTGAGTACGGGGTGGAAACGTTTCTTGTTGTAGTGGCTAGAAATACGGCTGAATTCGAGTGGTGCCTTCAAAAACGCCTTGCGTAAACTCGCGCCCTCGTCGTCAAAAAAATCGGGCTTATCGCCTTGGTGAAAGCGGTAGGCCGGCAGTATTTTACCCTGATGCGTGAATGTTGCAGCCACAATTTCGGGCATGCCGTAGGGCTTGCCTGCAATGCGATCCTGCTCGTAAATAATTTTGTAGCGGTCGCCCTTGTGCAGCCGGCTGAAGTCAACCGTCCACGCATACACCGCGGCCATCGCCAGCGTCAGGCTGACGGGCTGCCCCGCATCTTCCATGTCCTGCGACAAGCTCTGATTGATGATGCCAATAGCGGTGTGCCGAGTCGTCTCCATCGGCAGCAGGCCTTTTCGCACGTCGGGCTTCTCAAGATTGAAAACCACGTAGATGCGTTGGTCGAGGCTGTATACAAAACGCAAGGGCTCGCCCGTCGCCGACTTGAACATCCACCACGTATGATCGGCACGAATCCGGCGCGCATCAAACACCTCGCGCCCGTCGCGGTCCAAACCGTGAATGACGCCTGCCGAGACGCCGTGCGGGCTGAGCAAATGACTGAGCGTCTGGCCTGATTTGACGCGCCCTTGTTTCACGGTCAGCCCGACACGGGCTTCACCTAAATCGCGCAAGTCAAACTGCGCAGCCAGTTGCGCTTCGCTGGACGCCGGTGACAACACGTCCCGGCCTGAGGAAGCCCCCCCCGCATTTTCACCTGAACCGCCCGGACCGGGATTGACCTGAGAACCCGGCCCATCATCCCCGCCTCCGCAAGAAATCAGCAGCAGTGAGAAAATCAACGCGGCGAAAGCGCCAAAAAGCGTCGAGCGAAGTGGAATATGGCGGGCGTTATACAAGTTTCGAATTTCGTGCAGTTCTCAATCTGAACGCACAAAATCGCGATGGATTACCCTGCGAGTTGTACCCCGCCAAATGTTCATCCGCCGACCTGCTCGTTCACCCAAGCCTTGCCCCATTCGGCCTGCTCTTCATCCGTCCAAAGAGAAGGGAAGAAAATGCATTTCTGGAAGCGCGGCGGCAGGTACTTCTGCCAGTTGGTGCCGCCTGTGGCCGCGATGTCCACGGGGTTGCGCTGCAGGTATTTCACCGCGCTGCGGTAATGGGACAGGGGCCAATTGACGTTGATTTGCGCGTCGAGCATGCGCAAAGCGGCGATCAACTCGGCGCTGCGTTCGCCCTCGGGCAATCCCATCAGCAATGTGTTGAGGTTCGTTGCGTGGCGCTCCTCAGCCAGTTCTATGATTTGCCCGCGGTACTTGTCTTCGAACTGCCGAAGCGTCAAGGTGGACTTGCCTGAAGCCAATTCTACAGCGCCCCGGCGCCAGTACAAGTCTTCATACATCCCGGCGACGTCCTCCACAGCGTGACCGGCCTTGGCCTCCTTTTTCTCGGCAGTCATCAAGCGGTCGAAGCTCGTGCAGGCCACCTCAATGAAGCGGTATTGGCCACTTTGGAAACCACTCGACGGCAGCAGCGACATCCTGAACTGCAGAAATTGACTGCGCTCCATACCGTCGATCATCACGTCAAAACTGTCGGTCAGGATTTTGAAATAGCGGTTGACACGTGTTGCGCAACGCAGCATCTGCTTTCCATTTGGCGTGCCGATCTCGTTCAATTGCCGCAGCTCGTGCAAGGCCAATTTGAAATACAGTTCAGTGGTTTGATGGTAGATGATGAAAATTTCTTCATCGGGAAACGGCGTCTTCGGCTGTTGCAAACTCAGGAGCGTGTCGAGATTGACATAGTCCCAGTACGTCAGGAAATCAGCGTGCAGAAGGCCTTCGACGTAGGCGTCGAGATCTTGGCCCATGGCCTCGTACTTCTTGCCGAGCAAGTCGAGCTTCTCTAGGACTGAGGTTTTGAACTCTCGCGGCCCATGGGTTGAAGTGAGCTTTCTTGATTCAGACTTTGATTCAGACATGGTCGTGGTTTCAGTTGAGGTGCGGAAATTAATGCGACAAGGCCGCAACACACTTGAGTTCGATCGCGATCGGTGTTGGCAGGGCGCCGACCTCCACCGTTGTTCGGCACGGGCGCTTGTCTTCGGGCACGTTTTCAAAGTGCGCGCGGTAGATGCGGTTGAACGCGGCAAAGTCGCGCTGCATGTCGGTCAGGTACACGGTGATGTCCACCAGGTCTTCCCATTGGGCCCCGTGCAGCTCGAGGATGGCGCGGACATTGGCCAAGACCCCTTCAGCTTGGGCGTCAAAATCAAAATTCGCGAAATTTCCGTTGTGGTCCAGCTTCAATCCAGGGACGCCTTCATCGTGGGCGCCACTTCCGGGGATGCGCGGCCCGACGCCGCTCAAAAACAAGAGGTTGCCGACTCGACGAGTGAGCGGATACAGGCCTACAGGCTTGGGTGCTTGTGCTTTTTCCATGTTAAATGTGGACTTGTATGAGGGAGTCGAGCTCCGCATTGGAGCCTTCGCCGAAGCCCAATCCTGTTTCGAGGACTTCGCCATTCCGACCGATTAAATACCACGTGGGATGCACCCGGATATTGTAATCCTCGGGCCGGCCGTCGGTGATGATTTGGTCGATGTTGAGACTCCGTTTTTTAAAGTAAGCCGTGAGGACTTCGGGGGACTGATGGGCATTGGAACCGATTACGCGAAAGCCACGATCGGCATACTTTTCACCGGCCGCCTGCAAATGCGGCAAAGCCTGCATGCACGGCCCGCATCCGATGTACCAGAAGTCGAGGAAAACCAGCTCGCCCCGGTAGGCCGTCAGCCGCGTCGAGTCGCCATCGAGGTCGACCCCAGCCAGCTCCGGCGCAACCTGCCCAGTCACAGGACAGCCCGCTGTGTGTTTGGCCCTCTGCTCTTTCCAGTAGGCCTCTTCTTCCGCTTCGGTCCGCTCCACTTCTGGCTCCGGGAAGGTCTCTTTCAACACCGTGTCTGGAGCCCAATTCAGCACCGCTTCAGCCACTTCCGCAGCCGACTCGCCAGTCCAATCAAACGTCACGTCATCCAAGTATCCGTAGGCGATGGACATCTCGAAGTACTCAAATTCAAAATGCACCAGACGGCCTGAAATCGCGTCGTAATCGATGCTGTACCGCCGGATGTCCTCTGGCCGCGCGTCGGGGTTTGTTGTGTCCGGATGCGCCGTGGCTTCAAATGTCCACGTGGTGTCCGTCAATGTGGCTGTGTGATGCCAATCAAAATCTGCATCGCCGTCAAAAACGGTGCTGAACCAAGCGGTGTCGCCGAGAAAAGAAGGGCACATCATGCCCGGCCAATACCCTGAGACGCGGCCCGAGCCCACGGTGCTGCGCTCAAAGCTGCTGTCCCGAACGGTGGTGCGCACCGTGTCAAGTGTGTGCTGGCTCAACGTTTGGATGCTGTCGTCTACTGCATAGTAGCTGACAGCCGCCCAGCTGGCGTCGCCGACGGCGGGCACCCACTTTACGTAAGCTTCCGCGGTGTCGCGCTGGTCGGTGGCGAAGTAATGCGATGTGAGTTGAGCGGTGTACGCTCCGGCGGGCTGGTCAGCGAGCTCAGACAAAAACGCCTTCAAATCCAAAGGGGCGCCGGTGCTATGACTGGTCGTGCTGAACGTGCATTGCGAGAACAGCAGCGCAAACAGCGTGGCAGCTGTCAATGACGCGACGATGAGGCGCGAACGATTAGCCATGGATGGTTTCTGACTTTCCATAAGACTGGATGATTTCGCCTTCGAATTCGAGGAATTCAGCCCAACGCGCATCGACGTCGATACGGCCGGCATACTTGCGCGCCAGCCCCAAGAAGGTGGTGTAATGTTCGGCCTCGCTGATCATGAGCTCGCGGTAAAACACGCGCAGGTCTTCATCAGAGATGCGCTCTGACAGCATCTTGAAGCGCTCGCAGCTGCGGGCCTCGATCATGGCAGACAAGAGCAGCCGGTCGACCAGTTGCGCCGGCCGGTCCCCGCCCCGCTTGATGAACTTTGCAAGCTCTCCGATGTAGGGGTCCTTGTCGTCAAAGCCGAGCTTCCAGCCACGCGCCTGGATTTTCTCGACCACCAGCCCGAAATGCTCAATTTCCTCGCCTGCAATCCGCGTCAACGCCTGCACTAAATCCAAATGCTCGGGAAAGCGCGTGATGGTGCTGATTGCATTTGAGGCCGCCTTTTGCTCGCACCACGCGTGGTCCGTCAGCAAAGCGGGAATGTTTTCCTCGGCCAGCTTAGCCCAACGCGGATCCGTTCCCAATTTCAGCCCCAGCATGCTCACTTGGCAACCGTAGTTTGTGCGTTCATTGCCTCCTCAATCGCTTCGGCATCAACAGGAATGTCCCGCATCAAATCGAGGAAGCCGTCGTTTTGAATTACGATGTCGTTTTCCAAGCGAATGCCGAGCCCCTCCTCGGGGATGTAAATTCCCGGCTCTACCGTGAACACATTTCCAGCTTGAATCGGCTCATGCCAGAGCCCCAAATCGTGGACGTCAAGTCCGATGAAATGCGAGGTGCCGTGCATGAAATACTTCTTATATGCGGGCCATGCAGGGTCTTGCTTTTCAATGTCGTGCCGGTCGATAAGGCCAAGTTTCAGCAGTTGTTCCGTCATCAAGTCGCCCACCCCACGGTGATAGTCGCGCAGCAATACACCAGGTCGTAGCATCGTCATCGCCTCGCGCATCACGGACAATACGGCGTCGTAAACCTCGCGCTGGCGGGCCGTGAAGCGTCCGTTGACGGGGACACAGCGCGTCATATCCGCTGCGTAATTGGCATACTCAGCACCGACATCCATCAGGATCACCTCACCGTCCTTGCAGGTCTGGCTGTTCTCGATATAGTGCAGCACGCAAGCATTGTATCCGCTGCCGATGATCGGCGTGTAGGCAAATCCGCGCGAGCCGCGGCGCACAAACTCGTGCAGGAATTCCGCCTCGATTTCGTACTCGGTGACCCCGGGCTTGATGAACTTCAGCACGCGATCGAATCCAGCCTTGGTGATGTCACTTGCGCGTTGCATTTGCTCGATCTCCGGCTGGCCTTTCACGC
>CALACF010000436.1 GCA_937890245.1 uncultured Flavobacteriales bacterium | reverse complement strand
ATATGGTGCTTCGACGTATGATATAGGCTGGGTGCATCCTGACGTGCAGGCGATCACGATTACAGGTGACGACATTTGGGTGACCACCGACGGCGGCGTGAATTACAGCAACGACGAGCTGGCAACGCACAGCTCGCGCAAGCACGGCATCTACAACACGACGTTTTGGGGCTTTGGTCAGGGTTGGAATAAAGACGTGCAGGTTGGCGGCCGCTATCACAACGGCAACACCGGCTTTCACCAGGCCTACGCCACAGGCATCGGGGCCGGCTCCCATTTGCGACTTGGCGGTGCGGAATCGCCCACGGGCTATGTCGATCCGATGAACGACCGCCTGGTACATTTCTCCGATATCACCGACGTGCTGCTGCCAGAAACGGCTGGAGGCGCAACCGTGGGCATGGGGAACTTGGGGCTGTATCCAAACCAGAGCTATTCCGATTCTCGATCAAGCGAACTGGTCCGGGACCCGCTTTACTCTACTTATATGTACTGTGGCAACGGCTCCTCGTTTTGGAAATCCACCAATGGTGGCGCTAGTTTTCAATCCTTACATGACTTTGGCTCGGGCCGCACCGTACTGGAAATCGAGCAAGCCAGGGACGACCGAAATCGGTTTTATGCCGTGGTGCTGAATGGAAGCCAATGCAAGCTCTACCGATCGACAGACGGCGGGCTGAGCTGGACGCTATCGCCGGGTGCGCCCACGACCTGGAGCAAGATGGAAATTGCGCTCAACCCGACAGATGGCCTCGATATCTGGATCGTCCGCGCTGACGACGACGATCTACGCCACAGCCCCAACGGCGGCGACAGCTGGGCAAATCTCACCAGCGGCACTGGCCCCTTGACAGGGCACGACATCCGCGACATTCAATGCATCGGAGGCGCTGGCGTGGTGGTCGTCACCAAGACGGGCGGCTTCCACAGGGCAACAGGCACAAACAGCTGGACCGAATTTGGATCGGGCATGCCGGCTTTGTGGGCGCCCTATGAAGCATTCCCGTTCTATCGCGATGCCCTGCTTCGCGTAGCCGACAAGGGCAAGGGTGTTTGGGAGGCTGACTTCCCTTTTTCAGTTCCACCTGCAGCCCAAGCCATCACGAAAAGCCCGCAGATTTTCTGCGCATCGGACTCCGTTTCCTTTGACTGCC
>CALACF010000435.1 GCA_937890245.1 uncultured Flavobacteriales bacterium | reverse complement strand
CACTCTGCGTTGAAGATTTGATTGGCGGTTCGGTAAGCATGCCGACAGCATTTACGCCTCTATTTGGCGGTGGCGGTAGCGGATCGGGCGGCGAGATTCAAGGATACGACGTGCGCGACAATGACATTTTCGCTCCTGTGATCAGAGGGTCCGTTTTGGCCTACGACTTCACGGTTTACAACCGCTGGGGCGAAATGATTTTCCACACGTCCAATCCAGAAATTGGTTGGACTGGGCATTACAACGGCAAGATTTGCAAGCAAGACGTGTACGTCTGGAAAGTCGCCGCCGTATTTATAGACGGGTCCAGCGTGGAATACGCTGGGGATGTCACATTGATCCGAAGGTGATGGGTGGTTTTGAACGTTTGATTAGCGTTGTGGGGATTGTGGGCCTTGCGTTTGGTTTTTCGCTTTCGGGATGCGCGGTTGAGCAAGGCCTTGGCGAGCGCGGCGTGGCTAAAAAGCAGCAGGGCCCAGGGTCAGAATGCGCACAAACCTTGGAAAATCGAGATCAATACATAACGGCCTTGCGAAGCGCCAACCAGGGCGAATGGACCCAGGCTGAACACGCATTGGAAGCTGTCATAAGTACGTGTCCATCGTATCTAATGGCGCGAGAAACCTTGGCGGGTTGGTATCTCCAAGATGGGCGAGCTGAAGATGCGCGGGCGGTTTTGGGCGGGCTCGCTGTTGCAGACGGCGCCGTTGGCTGGGGCTTGTTGGCGCAGATTGAGCTGGCCTATGGAGATTTTGATGCGGCGCTGGATGCGGCGGAGAAGGCAGGAGAATTTAGCGGGCTTGTCGAGCAAGGCGGACTTGTCAGTCAAATTGAGCGGGCGAGAATCGCTTCCCTCGCGCCCGCATTGTGGACGGTCGAACCCCTATGGCAGGCCAACTCAAACGCATCTGAACACAGCCCACTTTGGAACGAGGACACCGGTCAGCTCTATTTCACATCGCGGCGAGGGGCTAGAGTAGAAGGCACTTGCGAGCAAGGCGACGCTTCGCTTGCACCAGATGGACAACCCTGGGAGCAGATTTATGTGTTGCACGGTGCAGATGGTGATGGCGCGAGCGGCGCTGTCCCTACCAGTAAAGCAGTCGGACATCTGGCGACCGTGGGCTGGCTGCCGACGCATGGGAAAGAAGTTGAGGGCGCGCAGATGGTGATTTTCAATGGGAAAGCCTCAGGAGCTGATGGCTCACTGGCTATGGTGACATGGGAAGGCGCAGGAGGGTGGAGCGAGCCCGTCGATTTGCCCAAGGCCGTGAATTCGCGCTGGCCCGAATATGGCGCGACGTTCTCTGCTGACGGTCAAACCTTGTATTTCTCATCGGAGCGGCCAGGCGGTTACGGTGGCCGGGATTTGTACAGAATCCATCGACTGCCCGATGGGATGTGGAGCCGCGCTGTGGTCTTGGGGCCAGAGGTCAATACGGCTGGAGACGAGGACGCGCCCTTCGTCGAAGCTGGCGGCGGAAGGCTATTTTTCTCATCGAATGGCCATGCAGGGATGGGGGGCTTCGATATTTATTCTGTGGCCTTGGGGGTTTTTGGCAAGGCCGGTGATATTCACGCAATGGGCCGCCGCGAGAGTGTCGGAGCGCCGATAAATTCGACGTGCGACGACATACATTACTTCGCCACCGGGACTGGGGCTGTGTATTTTACTTCGGATCGGGTAGGCGGCGCGGGGCGCAGCGATATTTATCGCGCTGTGCCCAAGTCGCCGAGTGATGCTGTGGACGCGCGGCAGGTGTTCACGGGGGCGTTTGAATTGCCGGGTGGAGCGCCCGCAAAGGTGAAGTTGGTGTTGAACGGGGCAGATGGCCGGCAGAAGATTTACAGCGCGCGTGATGGGGATGGCCAATTCGTGCTGGCACTCGACCCGCATCAAAATCACAATTTGAGCGTGCACTTGGGCGAGAAGCAAGTGTATACACTTGAAATTGGCGCCACGCGACCGACGCAGAAGCCGCAGAATTTAGGGCGCATTCATCTTCAAAATCTGGCGCCATGAACATTAACAATGCATTCCTTGTTGGGGGACTTGTCGCATTATTTGGCATGATGAAGGCGGGCGAAATTCGGGCACAGGATCCGCAAACCACCCAGTTTTATGCCACCGCGCCGCAGTTGAACCCAGCGTTTGCAGGCTCAACTGAGGAGAACCGGATCACCACATTTTATCGCAATCAGTGGCCCGGAATTCCCGGACGCTACGTGACGTATGGCTTTTCCTACGACGTATATGTCCCTAAAATAAACTCGGGCTTTGGCGTCGTGTTTTCAGCCGATGAAGCGGGCACAGGCCAGCTGGGGTCGAACAACTTCGGCCTCCAATATGCCTACGAATTCAAGCTGACACGGAAACTACACATTCGCCCCGCGTTGCAGTTTGGTTGGTCGAGTCGAGGGTTGTTGAACTGGAGCGCGTTGACCTTCGGTGACGCCTTGAATCGCGACAATGGTTCCGGGTCACTGGAGTCGTTATCACGTTTCGAACTCGTCCAGAATTTCTTTGATTTCGGCGCTGGCGTTCTTATGTATTCAGAGAACTATTGGCTTGGATTTTCAAGTCGTCATATCAACCGTCCGAACGAGGGATTTGTGGTGGGCGCCACGTCTCCCCTGCCTATGTGGAGCAGTTTGCACGGCGGGTACCGATTCGAGATTGAGCCCCGGGCGGGCGGGCCCGACAGCGATTTGCTGGTCTCTTTCAACT
>CALACF010000434.1 GCA_937890245.1 uncultured Flavobacteriales bacterium | reverse complement strand
TAGGCTTGAACTAGGTCGTCAAGACGGTAGAGTCCATCGTTTTTTTCTGCTACGGCCACGTAGTTCTGTGATGACTGACGCTGGTAGTTGACCCATTTGGTCTTGAAGTCGGGGCTCACGTAGTAGCCTTTCTTTTCGGCCTCCAGCACAAAGTGTCCGGCATAACTGGTTCCCCAGTCGCTTGCGCTCCATTCTCCCGGCCAATAGCTCATACCTCCGCTTGGGAGCATGAAGGATTGGATTTTAGATACGGCCACTTTCACATGGTCGCTTGCACGTTGCTGCATCTTTAGAGGCAAATCAACCACATCAGCAATGTAGAGCTGAGGGAACGCTTTTGAGGTAGTCTGCTCTAAGCAGCCGTGAGGATAGCCAATCAAATAGCGAAGGCGACGGTTAAAATCAATCGCAGGGATGGAGCTGACTTCGAGCAGGGCTTCATTGGTGCCCGCAACTCCAGGCAGGGCGTAGGTAGTTTCCCAAGAGCCGCCCACTGCAATATAGCCTTCAATAACATTGGTAATCTCAGGGTTCGGATTGCGAACGTCTAATTCAATCTCATGGGTAGAAACTTCCTTGCCGCATTTCACGGTCACTTTGGCTGTGCCTATGCCTAGAGCTTCAGCTACTTTGAGATCGAAATTGATCACCTTGTCGCCGATCTTGTTAAACTTCACAGTCTGAGTAGAACTTCCTTGGTTAAGAAGAATGCTGTTGACCTCCAATTTGACTTCTACCTCCTTGATCGACTCGTCCATGGCAAATATGGTGACGGGCAACTTCACTTCCTCTTTTGGTCCGAGAACCCGAGGGAGAGTGGCAAGCACCATCAATGGCTTCTTCACTGGCGTGGTGGTTTCTGCATGGCCGTAGGCGTCGTTTTCTCGTGCTACTACCATGGTTCTTACCGACCCCACGTAGTTCGACATCTGCAATTCGTGCTTGGCCGTTTGACCAGGCTTGAGTTCAAAAGGACCTAGGAAGTGAACAACAGGCTTAAATCGGTTGGCCTTGTTTTTCCCGGGGGCAGCTTCGCCATCGTCGCCACCACCAAGGCTGAGGAGGTGTTCGATTCCTGATCCATAGGCGCCTATCACATCATCGTACAAATCCCAAGTAGTCACTCCAAGCGCTTCGCGGGCGTAAAAGTAATTCCATGGATCGGGGGTGCTGAAGCGGGTGAGATCCAGAAGTCCCTCATCAACTACGGCCACTGTATAGTGCATCAGCTTGCCACTTTTTTCGCTCACCTGGACGGTAAACTTCTCCTCCGGCCGAATAGATTCGGGCATTTTGACAATAGGGGTGAGGTGTGTAGAAGGATCATCAACCAGAACAGGCATAACGCCGTACAGTCGAATAGGTAAGTCGTTCGCGGTCTGAGCATGGGGTTGAACAAGTGTGATATTCACGTAAGCGTTGGGCGCCATGTCTTCCGTAATCGTGAAACTATAGCTGGTTTGGTCTTTTTCAGCTTCTACCCAGCTCGCGTGCAACACCTTGCTGCCGGTCTCAATGCTCACTAGGGCTCTGCCCACTGCAGCGGAAGGGAAGGTTATCGTACACTTGTCGCCCACCTGATACGTGTCTTTATCGGTGCTGAACACCAACATGCTTTCTCCACCTGGGTTTTCACGTTGTGCGCGACCAGCCCACCCTGGCCAGTCGATGTAGACGGTTTGACTGCAGGCATGTCCACTACTAGGATCTATTATCCTCACGAGGTAACGTCCCCATTCGGGATAGTTCACTTCAAAGTTGAAGCTTCCAGTGCCATCGGTAGCCGTTGAAAAAACGCCATGGTCAATAGTTTCAACCCCATCTGCGCTTTCAAACTGACTCAAGTCGTCGTTGTAGCTGCTCCACCACCATCTCCAGCTCACCTTGTACACAGAGTATTCGAGGTTTTTATGTTTCACAGGCTTGCCGTCGGAATCTACGGTCATCACATCCACAGTATGCTGCTTATCGGTGAGCAACATGCCTCTCGAACGGTCTCCTTTGGGGAGTTTCATGCCCACGTATGACGCGTAGGGTGAATAGGGGATTGAGAACCGATCTACGCTAAACTCGCCACCTTCCTCAAACACCTTCGTGTTGAGATGAGCCTTGAGCATGCCTGGAGCGCGTTGCTGAAGATCGACAGCCATGGCAATATCCGCCAAGCCATCCTCATCAACCCGCTGATCAAAAATGACCTGTTCTGAGCTTTCGAACCGTCTCACGAGGTCGTCGAATCGGTAGTCCTGATACCTCTCAAAGCGGGTAGGAATAGCCGAGAAAGTGGCCCCAACTTTAGCACGCAGCTTTCTGGCAGGAGCACCGTGCAGCCACGACACTAGCATTTGGCCTTTGAGCCCTTTGTCGTCTACACCGATATGATCTTTTCCGAAGTCGATATTGATTTTGAGGCGGTTGGGCTTGATGGTTTCTACTTTGACGGTCTTGTTAAACAAGGCGCCGCCCACTTTTACGCGAGCATTCCAGTTTCCAGTGGGAGCATCATCACGGGTCTTGGTGGTGAAGGAAAACAAG